>NZ_JBHUFP010000004.1:263229-488233 GCF_042681465.1 Pasteurella oralis | reverse complement strand
TCAATCTGAGCCATGATCAAACTCTTCAATTCAAAAGTTTAATCGCTCAATAAACTGCTTAGCTTGTATTTCTACTTCAGTACTACTATCAGAATAAATCTATCACTGTACCAAAGTATTATGAATTTCAGTAAAGCACCTATTAAGACTTCATTTAATTTTTTTATATGAAATGTATCAACAAGTGCCCACACAGATTGTCTGTTTGATTGTTAAAGAACAAAAAACGACGCAAGTTGTAAAATCTTTATACCTACAACGGCGCGTCGTTGTGTGCGGCGTATTATAGGCAAAAATTAATCTCATGCAACCTATTTTTTGCTTTTTTTTCACTTTTTTTGTTAACTGTTTACAAAGCAAACAAAAATAATTGTTTTAGCCTAAATTTAATACTAAAGTAACTTCGTTTTTACATTTATATAGATAGAGGAGAAGATATGGATTTCAAAAAAATGATCGGCTTAGGGGTTGCTGGTAATTTTGCTGGGCATTTAGAGCAAGCTGGCGAGGCTGCTGATTTTATATCGGTACAAACTGAAGAATCTATTCAACCTAAAGCAATTTTTCCTTTTTATGTACCAAGTAACAAATTAAATCCAGAGCATCAGTTTCTTGCAACCTATCCAATTAGTCATCAACATCTTTCTTTTTCAAATGAAATTGGCGCTGATAACTTACAAATTGAACCAGAGATTGCACTTATTTGTGACATTGAATATTCTGGTCAAAAAGCAATTCAGCTTATTCCTCGCTTGTTTGCAGCTTATAATGACTGCTCAATTCGTCGCCCTAATGCGCAGAAAATCAGTGAAAAGAAAAATTGGGCTCCAGAAAGTAAAGGTCTCTCACCTACTTTATTACCACTTACCTCTTTTAAACTAGGTAGTGAAATTGATCAATTTCATATTGCTTGTTTTCATAAACGCGGTGAACAATTTAACGAATATGGCGTTGATAGCCCAGCTTTAGGTTATAGTTATTTTCATCAAAAACTCTTGAATTGGATTGTTGATAAAATGAATACACAACCTGATCAAGGTCCAATGAACAATATTTCAGCTTTAATTGAAAAAGCAGATTATCCTAAGCAAGCGATCATTAGCATTGGTGCCACGCGCTATACTGACTTTGGTGAACATAACTTTTTGCAAGTTGGTGATACAAGCATTGTTGTTGTCTATAATGCGGAAAAATATAGCCATAGTGATATTGCTACTATGGCAAAACAAGAATGTTTTCCACAAGACATTTCAGCTCTTATCCAAACAGTAATCTAATTTCTCACACAAAAGAGCGGTCAACATTTCTAAAGTTTTGACCACTCTTTAAGCTTTCCTAAGAGAAACTTCACCGCCATTAAAATATTGAACTCCCTCTGATGTCATAATTTTAATATAACCTCGTTCATCAATACCTTGTTCAACTCCTATCGTGCGATGATTTTCACTAATAATACTAACTTCCTCACCTAAATAAGCATCAAGTTCTAGCCAACGCTGTTTAAACTGATCATCAATCCCTTTATCTTTAAAATAATCTAAATAAAAAGTCAGATTTTTCACTAATACAATGATCAATTGATTACGATCTATATCTGGTAATACTTCGATTAACTCCGCCCATGGCTGATCAATCGAATTTTGTTGCTTAGGCAATGAAAGATTAATGCCTAAGCCAATAACTAAATTATGTAATCTATTTGGACTATTCGCAATTTCAATTAAAATCCCTGCTAGCTTTCTGTTATTTAGCAAAACATCATTTGGCCATTTTAATGTTACACCAATCGCGCCAAATTGTTTTAACGTATCGGCAATTGCCATACCAACAACAAGACTTAATCCTTCTAAATTTGTTGTACGTTCTACTGTCCAATACATACTCATGATAATTTGACCTGCAAAGGGTGATAGCCATTGACGGCCTCTTCGACCTCGCCCTGCCGTTTGATACTCAGCCAAACAAAGTGTACCTGTTTCAAGTTGATGGATATGATCTAATAAATATTGGTTAGTAGAATGAATAACGGGTTTTATAATGAGCTTCTGTGGCGCAAGCATATGATTTAAATAAGCTTCATCTAAACGTGCTAATTGTGGAATTAACCTAAAATCAACCGCACTTTTTTCAATCACAATCCCCTGTGCTTCTAACTCAGCAATTTGTTTTAAGACAAGATGTTCAGAACATTGCAAAAGTTCAGTTAATTTACATAATGATATTCTTTCATTTTGCGCTAAAACATCAATTAAATTGTGCATAAAAAACCTTATTGATATAACTTGTTTTACTTTTTTATTTCTCTTGTGCATTTTGTCTTAAATCCATAAAAAAATCCATTTTCAAATAAGAATGAAATCTGTATAATGCGACCGCAATATTTTTTACCCTTTTTTTTTATTTTCAACATTAATCTAAGAGAGAATATTGCAATGTTACGAGTAATAAAAGAAGCTTTAACCTTCGATGATGTACTTCTTGTCCCAGCACACTCTACAGTGCTCCCAAATACCGCAGACCTATCCACTCAACTCACCAAAACAATCCGCCTCAATATTCCAATGTTATCCGCCGCTATGGATACTGTCACAGAAGCAAAATTAGCAATTTCTCTTGCCCAAGAAGGCGGTATTGGCTTTATTCACAAAAATATGTCCATTGAACGCCAAGCAGAACGTGTACGCAAAGTGAAAAAATTTGAAAGTGGTATCGTTTCAGATCCAATTACTGTCACACCAGATCTAACATTAGGAGAATTAGCTGAAGTTGCTAAGAAAAATGGCTTTGCGGGTTATCCTGTAGTGAATAAAAATAAAGAATTAGTCGGCATTATTACAGGTCGCGATACTCGCTTCGTTTCTGACTTAAATAAAACTGTTTCTGAGTTTATGACACCGAAAGAACGTTTGGTGACCGTGAGAGAAGGGGCTAAGCGTGATGAAATTTTTACTTTAATGCATGAACATCGGGTTGAAAAAGTATTAGTGATTGATGATAACTTTAAGTTAAAAGGTATGATCACATTAAAAGATTACCAAAAAGCAGAACAAAAACCAAATGCATGTAAAGACGAGTTTGGGCGTTTACGTGTTGGTGCTGCGGTAGGTGCGGGGCCAGGTAATGAAGAACGTATTGATGCTTTAGTAAAAGCAGGTGTTGACGTATTATTAATCGATTCTTCACACGGTCACTCAGAAGGCGTACTACAACGTGTACGTAAAACACGTGCTAAATACCCAGATTTACCTATCGTAGCAGGTAATGTTGCAACAGCAGAAGGTGCCCTCGCTCTAGCTGACGCAGGCGCAAGTGCAGTGAAAGTGGGGATTGGTCCAGGCTCAATCTGTACTACTCGTATCGTAACAGGGGTTGGTGTTCCACAAATCACGGCTATCGCCGATGCATCAGAAGCTTTAAAAGATCGTGGTATACCAGTTATTGCTGATGGAGGTATCCGTTTTTCAGGTGATATTTCAAAAGCGATTGCTGCAGGTGCATCTTGTGTGATGGTAGGTTCGATGTTCGCAGGTACTGAAGAAGCACCTGGTGAAATTGAGCTTTATCAAGGTCGTGCATTCAAATCTTACCGCGGAATGGGTTCATTGGGTGCAATGAGCAAAGGTTCAAGTGATCGTTATTTCCAATCAGATAATGCAGCTGATAAATTAGTGCCAGAAGGAATTGAAGGTCGTATTCCTTACAAAGGTTACTTAAAAGAAATCATTCATCAACAGATGGGGGGGTTGCGTTCTTGTATGGGGCTAACTGGCTGTGCAACTATTGATGAACTACGTACTAAAGCACAATTTGTGCGTATTAGTGGTGCAGGAATCAAAGAAAGTCATGTGCATGATGTTACTATTACCAAAGAAGCGCCTAACTATCGTATGGGTTAATAATGTCTTAGGGTGGGTAAAATCCCACCTAAGTTTATATTTTAAATGTAACTACTTTAATATAGAAGATTATTTTTATGCATAATATTAATGTTAAAAATATTATCAAACTTTTTTTATTAAAGTTTTTAAGAAATAAATATCAATATAAGATAAATATTGAAAATAACATTGTTAAAATTGAAAAAAAATATGATGAGTTTGATTTAAGCCAGCTAAATTATGTTTATCTTGTTAAAGATCCTGATATAAGAAACAATCGCCTTACGCTTTACCTTAATGATATCTTCAAAATTGGAGTAAACTATAGAGGGTTTACAAAAATGTATCAGGAATTATCTTGCCGATTTGGTTTTGATGATGCTCTTTTTTTTCAATACCTTTATAAAAAAGGACCTTTTTCTATACAAATTTGGCGAAAAAAACAAATACAAAATTATGATATTCTTGATGAGGAATATACTGACTATACGCAGGGTTTTGAAATTCAATCTCCTGAAAAAAAATTTATTCCTTGGGGTACCACTTATGAAGCATTATTTCAACATACACAATTTGAAGAAAAATGGATTTCTTATAATTTTATCTATCCTATTCGAATAGGTCGCTTATTATTGAAGAATGTTTGGCTTACGCCAAGTGTCAGAAGAGATGTGCCTATTTTAGAGCTATATACTGATTGCTATCACGAATCAGCAACAGAGAAAAGTTACTTAGAATTAAAATCCTCATTAACTAACAATAAAAAGCTAATCACATCATTTTCTGAAGAGAGAAATAATCCTAAGTTATATAAATCTGTTGTAAATTTTAATCATATTGAATTTGAATTGCATTATCATCGCCATTTTAAATATTACTTTGATACTGGATATAGCAAACTAATAATTAGAAATAATACTGAATATTTAGAATATGTGATTAATGAACCTTATGAAAGCCAATTAATCATTAGTGATTATTTAATTATTGATCATCAAGACTTAATAAAAATAGATTATACCTATAGCGCAAGTGTTAAAAGACGTCCTCCTAAAATAAAAGAAAAATTTCGAGATGGGCAAACGGTTATTTGGACAGATGATGTTAATCACAAAATAGGTTTTACTAGTAATGATCGTGCAATAGTGTTTGATAAAAATGAAATTGAATGCTTTACGCTTGCGAATACGGAAACAACGAGAAGAAATAATGAGAGTTCACTAACGATATGTTTTTTTGATAAAAATAAAGAAGCAATCACAATATTTTTAGCTGAACATCATTTTTTGACTCAATATGTGGATAAAATAAAAACGCTCACTCAAAAAGAGGTTCTGTATATTGAACAATACATCGAAGATGTTTAAAAGCCCATTAAATGTAACACAATAGCAAATTAAAAATCCTTTTTGCACAGGACACTTTAACACTATTTGATATTTACCTAAAAACAACCAAGAGAACTTAAATGAACAACATTCACAATCATAAAATTCTAATTTTAGACTTCGGTTCACAATATACCCAGTTGATTGCACGTCGAGTCCGTGAAATCGGTGTTTACTGCGAACTTTGGGCATGGGATGTCACCGAAGCAGATATTCGTGAATTTAACCCAACGGGGATTATTCTTTCTGGCGGTCCTGAAAGTACAACAGAAGAAAATAGCCCTCGTGCACCAGAATATGTTTTTAATGCTGGTGTGCCAGTACTAGGTATTTGCTATGGTATGCAAACCATGGCAATGCAACTAGGTGGTTTAACAGAAACATCTGATCATCGTGAATTTGGTTATGCCTCAGTAGATTTAAAAGCAACTGACGCTCTATTTGCGAAATTAAATGATAACTTAGCAAGTGCAACGCCAAAATTAGATGTTTGGATGAGTCATGGTGATAAAGTTACACGTTTACCAGAGAATTTCCAAGTTACGGGAGTCACACCGACTTGCCCGATTGCGGCTATGTCTGATGAAAGTCGCCATTTTTATGGCGTACAATTTCATCCAGAAGTTACTCACACCAAGAGTGGTCTTGAGTTATTAACTAATTTTGTGGTGAATATTTGTGGCTGTGAGTGTAACTGGACTCCAGAAAATATTATTGAAGATGCGGTTGCACGTATCAAAGAGCAAGTCGGTGATGATGAAGTTATCTTAGGTTTATCTGGCGGAGTCGATTCATCCGTAACTGCGCTCTTATTACATCGTGCTATCGGTAAAAATTTACACTGTGTTTTTGTTGATAACGGTTTATTACGTTTAAACGAAGCTGAACAAGTCATGGAAATGTTTGGTGATAAATTTGGATTAAACATTATCCACGTGAAAGCAGAAGATCGTTTCTTAGAAGCATTGAAAGGCATTGATGAGCCTGAAGCAAAACGTAAAACAATCGGTAAAGTCTTTGTTGATGTGTTTGATGATGAATCGAAAAAGTTATCGAGTGTAAAATGGTTAGCACAAGGTACAATCTATCCCGATGTGATTGAATCTGCGGCAAGTAAAACAGGTAAAGCCCATGTGATTAAATCACACCATAATGTAGGTGGCTTACCTGATTATATGAAACTTGGCTTAGTTGAACCACTACGCGAATTATTCAAAGATGAGGTACGTAAAATTGGTTTAGCACTAGGTTTACCAGCAGAAATGTTAAATCGTCATCCATTTCCTGGTCCAGGCTTAGGTGTGCGTGTATTAGGTGAAATCAAAAAAGAATATTGTGATTTAGTCCGCCGTGCTGATGCAATCTTTATGGAAGAGTTACATGCCTCAGGCTGGTACTACAAAGTCAGCCAAGCATTTACTGTTTTCCTACCAGTGAAATCAGTAGGTGTGATGGGAGATGGGCGTAAATACGATTGGGTGGTTTCATTACGTGCCGTCGAAACTATCGATTTTATGACCGCACATTGGGCACATTTACCTTATGATCTTTTAGGCAAAATCTCAAATCGAATTATCAATGAAGTCAACGGTATTTCTCGCGTTGTTTATGATGTTTCAGGTAAACCACCAGCGACAATTGAGTGGGAATAGCTCTTCATGTACTAATAACAAAGCCCTGAAAAATTTTTCAGGGCTTTTAAATTCAATTCAAGCTATTTTCAATAGATAGTTGCATATCAATAAATATTATTATTCAGTCACACAATTTCCAATGATAACTTGATTATCTCCAAGCAAGGTTGCCTGATTACCTTTAGTTTGAAGTTCGTAAGTATAATTTTTATTAATTGCTTTATAATTTGCACCTGAAGCGGATTTCACGAGTTCCATAGGAATCATCTCATCAACTTGATTAATGATTGCAAAAGAATCCTTAGCCGTATTTATAAAAATCACATCTAATGTTTTTTTCCTTCACAGCTATAAACAATTTTTGTTAACTCTCCTTTTGAGCTAGCTTCCATAATAGTTGCTTGTGCTGAAATCATAGTAAAAGAAAGTACAGCTAATGTTGTAATCAATGTTGCTCTATTCAATTTCATAAATACTCCTCATGCTGTTTTATAACGTTTTTAAAACGCACTTCCTTTGACACATAAGAAAAAGTAAAAGTTCAACTCAGTATTTTTCCATAAAAAATACTTCAAAATGACCAGACTTATTTATCAATACTTGATAGTAATTCGATGGTATAACAAGTCAAACAGCACATGCTTTTTCATAAAAAAAAGCATACAATACGGCCTGTGTTTGCACCTTCAGAAAAATCTTGATAAAGTGCGGTATAAATTGTGCTAATTTGAAAACAGGAAGAAAAATGAGCCCAGAATATTTAGATTTTGAATTACCTATTGCAGAGCTTGAAGCAAAAATTGAGTCACTTCGCTCTGTGGCAAGTCAAGATAATGAGATTAATCTTGATGACGAAATTGCACGTTTACAAAAGAAAAGTGCGGAACTTACTCAAAAAACCTTTGCCAATCTAGATGCTTGGCAAGTTTCAAAAATGGCTCGTCATCCAAACCGTCCTTATACTTTAGATTATATTGAACGTATTTTCACTGAATTTGAAGAATTAGCAGGCGATCGTGCTTTTGCTGATGATAAAGCGATTATTGGTGGTTTAGCCCGTTTAGAAGGTAAACCAGTAATGGTCATCGGCCATCAAAAAGGACGAAGTGTAAAAGAGAAAGTTAAACGCAATTTTGGTATGCCTGCACCAGAAGGCTATCGTAAAGCATTGCGTTTAATGCAAATGGCTGAACGTTTTAATTTACCTATTATTACTTTTATTGATACGCCTGGCGCCTATCCGGGTGTCGGCGCTGAAGAACGTGGTCAATCAGAAGCTATCGCACGCAACTTACGTGAAATGTCAATGTTAAAAGTCCCTGTGATTTGTACTGTCATTGGTGAAGGGGGTTCAGGTGGCGCACTTGCAATTGGTGTTGGTGATAAAGTGAATATGTTGCAGTACAGCACCTATTCAGTTATCTCGCCCGAAGGTTGTGCATCAATTCTTTGGAAAAGCGCAGACAAAGCCTCAATCGCTGCTGAAGTAATGGGCTTAACCGCTAATCGCTTAAAAGAACTCAATCTGATTGATAATATCGTCGAAGAACCGTTAGGTGGTGCTCATCGTAATTTTGATGTCATGGCACAAAACTTAAAACAACGTTTATTAGCTGATCTTGCGGATTTAGATATGTTAGATCAAGATAATCTACTCCATCGCCGCTATCAACGCTTAATGGATTATGGTTATGTGTAATCATTAATTTACTCAACGGCATAATGTATATCTCTGCATTATGCCGTTTTTGATCATAACGCAACAATTTTATTTCAGGAGTCATCATGAAACACATTCTTTCAATTCAATCTCATGTCGTTTATGGCTATGCAGGTAACAAATCAGCCACTTTTCCTATGCAACTTTTAGGTGTTGATGTTTGGGCGCTAAATACCGTGCAATTTTCTAACCATACCCAATATGGTAAATGGGCAGGCATGATTATTCCGAAAGAACAAATTGGCGAGATTGTACGTGGTATTGATGCTATTAACGCATTACATTTATGTGATGCCGTTGTTTCAGGTTATATTGGTTCAGCTGAACAAGTAGAAGAAATTATCAATGCAGTACGATTTGTCAAAACAAAAAATCCAAATGCGCTTTACTTATGTGACCCAGTCATGGGACATCCAGACAAAGGCTGTATCGTCGCGGAAGGTGTCAAAGAAGGATTAATTAATTTGGCAATGGCTGAAGCAGACTTAATCACCCCTAATCTCGTTGAATTACGTGAATTAAGTGGCTTGCCTGTTCAAAATTTTGAGCAAGCGTTAGCAGCAGTTAAAATCATTCTCTCTAAAGGTCCAAAAAAAGTGTTAGTGAAACACCTAAGTAAAGTGGGTAAAGATACCACTCAATTTGAAATGCTATTAGCGAATCAAGAGGGAATGTGGCACATCAGCCGTCCTTTACATCAATTCCGTAAAGAGCCTGTTGGCGTCGGTGATTTAACCGCAGGATTATTTATTGCTAATTTACTCAATGGCAAATCTGACCTTGAAGCTTTTGAGCATACTGCAAATGCTGTCAATGATGTAATGACTGTTACTCAGCAAAAAGATAATTATGAACTACAAATTATTGCTGCTCGTGACTATATTATGAAGCCTATCAGTCAATATAAAGCAGTGAAAATCGCTTAATTTCAAATCCAAAGGACGTTACAATTAACGTCCTTTAACTTTAATCAAAACACCTATGCTATTACCACGATTCCAAACACAAATTGATCAACATACTCCCGGCCAAAACCAATTTTTAATTGGTTTTAGTGGCGGTTTGGATTCGACTGCGCTACTTTTATTGTTAGCAAAATTGCGTAAAAATAGACCGCACTTACAACTTAGAGCAATTCATATCCATCATGGGTTAAGCCAAAATGCCAATTACTGGGCGCAACATTGCCAGCAAATTTGTGAACAATTGCAAGTGCCTTTAATTATTGAAAAAGTACAAGTAGATAGTAGTAATGGTATTGAAGCAGGAGCAAGAGAAGCGCGTTATCAAGCCATTGCACATCATATTTTGCCTCATGAAATGCTGGTCACTGCACATCATTTACAAGATCAAACAGAAACTTTTTTTCTTGCCTTAAAGCGTGGTAGCGGTCTACAAGGATTAAGCGCAATGCAAGTGCAAAGTACGCTCTATCATTTACCTATTTTCCGCCCACTCCTTAACTTTACTCGCATAGAATTAGAACAATTTGTACAGTCTGAAGAATTAACTTGGATTGAAGATGAAAGCAATATTGATAACCGCTATGAACGCAACTTTCTACGCAATGCAATTTTGCCTCATCTACGCCAACGTTGGGCTCATTTTGATTTAGCAGTACAACGTTCTGCCCAACATTGTTTTGAACAACAACAATTGCTCAATGAATTACTTAGCGAAGAATTTACACAAAATTTTGATAAAACTGACCGCACTTTTAATATCAGTCAATTTGCCACTTTTTCAGCTTTAAAACAAAAAGCCTTATTACGCTTATGGCTAGCCGAATGGCAAGTGCCGATGCCTTCCTTATTACAACTAACACAAATCATCCAAGATGTCATTTTTGCTAAGCCAGACAGTCAGCCACAGTTTCAATTAGGTAGCCAAATTATTCGCCGCTATCAACAACGACTCTATATGACATGCCAATTTGCTAATCTGACACAGATTGCACTTAACATTCACATTGGCGAAACAATCCAACTACCTGATCAATTGGGTAGCCTAACATTACAACAAAAATCCCAAAAACTTATCGCACGTTGGCAATGTTCTCAGCAGCAATTAAGTAGCGAATTACCTTTTACCACTTGCGCTATTCAAGTACGCTTTGGTTATTCTGGTAAAGTCCGCTTAACTGAAAAATCCGCTAATAAAGAGATTAAAAAAATCTGGCAGCAATTAAATGTACCCGTTTGGCAACGGCAACGTATCCCATTGATTTTCTATGGTAATACCTTAAAAAGTGCGGTTGGTTTTTTTGTAGTTTGTTCAGAAGAAAAAAATTAAGGGCAGATTATGATCGCTGCCCTTCATTATATTAATATCAAAACAAATTATATTGCCCAGCCTCCGACATAAAATGCGACTAACGCAATAGCAATGACCACCGTGCCAAGATTTAATTTTTTATATTCACCAGACACTAAACGACCAATCACTAATGTTGCAAAGCCTAACATAATACCTGTCACGATATTGGCTGTTAATACGATAAACACAGCACAAACTAGACCGCTCATTGCACCAATGAAATCATTGAAATCTAATTTGCTTACATTACTTAACATTAATAAACCAACATACATTAATGCAGGCGCAGTAGCGTACCCCGGTACTAAGAATGCTAACGGTTGGAAAAACAACATTAATAAGAATAATACACCAACTACTACAGCAGTAATCCCTGTTTTCCCTCCTGCTGCTGTTCCCGCCGCAGATTCAATATAAACCGCTGCTGGTGCAGTACCAAATACTCCAGATAAAATACTACTTACTGAGTCTGAAGTTAATGCTTTACCGCCGTTAATAATCTGACCATCTTTATCTAATAAATTTGCTTGACCAGCAACTGCACGAATTGTTCCTGTTGCGTCAAAAACAGCCGTCATTACCAGTGCAAATACTACAGGTAAAATTGCAGGCTGTAATGCCCCCATAATGTCTAATTGTAAGAATAACGAATTTTCACCAAAAGTTGGCATTTTAAAAATTTGACCACCGAACTTCACATTTGGATCAAAAATAAGACCTACCATTGTGATTGCAATGATCACCCACAAAATACCGCCTTTTACCTGCATTCTTTCTAAGCCGATAATTAAGGCTAAACCGATTAATGCCATCAACACAGGAAACGACGTAAAGTCACCTAATTTTACAGGTAAACCAGCTTGATTACTTACTACTAAACCCACACCGTTCGCTGCAATTAATAATAAAAATAGACCAATACCGATACCAGCACCATGCGCAATACTGATTGGTAGGTTACGTAAAATCCAAGCACGAATCCCAGTTGCAGAAATGAGAGTAAACACAACCCCCATTAAGAATACCGCACCTAATGCCACAGGAATACTAACCTGTTGACCTAACACTAAGCTAAATGCGGTAAATGCGGTTAAAGATATTGCACAACCAATCGCCATAGGTACATTTGCCCATAAACCAATTAAAATTGAGCCTAACCCTGCGACTAAACAAGTTGCAATAAACACTGATTCAGCAGGGAAACCTGCGGCACCAAGCATATTAGGTACGACGATAACGGAGTACACCATAGCTAAAAACGTAGTTAAACCCGCAATCACTTCCTGACGCACACTTGAGCCACGTTTAGTAACTCCAAAATGTTTTTCTAAAGACATATTGTTTCCTTAAGTGAAAAGTAATAAAAATAAAAAATAAGCGCATATTCTACGCTAAAATTTTCAATAGTAAACGTTTGCGTCAGGTATTTTAGCGGAAAATAACAAAAAAAAATCGACATCTAAATGATGCCGATTGTTTGTTTATCTAATCAAATTAACTAATTAACGTTGTGTCATTTTTAGATTCATTATTCATATCGATTTCTTTGGGGTTTGGTCCAAAACGATTCGTACCCGGTGTACTTTTCGCGCAACACAAAGCGAGTAAGGCTATCTGACCAATAGGAATCAAATTAAGTAAAAGCCACCAAGCACTATGATTCATATCATGTAAACGGCGAGCCGTGACAGCTAACGTAGGTAAGAAAGTCAATAAAATATAAATACCAGATAAAAGCCCCATTTCAACATCAGAATTATATGTTCCATTATTAATGTCTACAATAAAAAGCAATACGATGATGATAAACTGAATTAAAGTGAACATCCAAAACTCTTTGCGCCCTGCTCTACCACTAAATGTCACATAATTTTTTAATACATGAAAATACCAATTCATACGGTTTATCCTTAAAACTTTATAAAATACCAGACGACTAGAAAGTATTAAATTTACATAAAAAAACAGCAAGAGTAAATGGTACTATTACTAATTTTTGTACTATTTCTTTCACTTCCAAGCGGAAAGATTTATACTGTTAATTCTTTTTGTTTAGAAATCAAAGCAACTAAGGACATAATTATGGCAATTCTCGTCACTGGTGGTGCTGGTTATATCGGCTCACATACTGTTGTTGAACTACTTAATACAAATAAAGAAGTTGTTGTTTTAGATAATCTTTGTAACTCTTCTCCCAAGTCCCTTGAGCGCGTTTCTCAAATTACAGGCAAATCAGTTAAATTCTACCAAGGTGATATTTTAGATACTGCACTTTTACAAAAGATTTTTGCAGAAAATACGATCCAATCAGTCATTCATTTTGCCGGACTAAAAGCCGTAGGTGAAAGCGTACAAAAACCTGCTGAATACTATATGAATAACGTCACAGGCTCTTTAGTTTTAATACAAGAAATGAAAAAAGCAGGTGTACGGAATTTGGTATTCAGTTCTTCCGCCACAGTTTATGGTGATCCAGAAATTATCCCTATCACAGAAAGTTGTAAAGTAGGTGGCACCACTAACCCTTATGGCACTTCAAAATTTATGGTGGAACAAATCCTTAGTGATATTGCAACAGCAAGCCCTGAATTTAGTATCACCATCTTACGTTACTTCAATCCAGTAGGCGCGCACGAAAGTGGTTTAATCGGTGAAGATCCAAATGGAATTCCAAATAACTTACTCCCTTATATCAGCCAAGTTGCTATTGGTAAATTACCACAACTTGCCGTATTTGGTAGTGACTATGATACACATGATGGTACTGGTGTACGTGATTATATTCATGTTGTTGATCTTGCCATTGGGCATTTGAAAGCCTTAGCTCGTCATGAAAATGATGCAGGTTTACATATCTACAATTTAGGAACTGGTACAGGCTATTCTGTGCTTGATATGGTAAAAGCCTTTGAGCAAGCTAACCAAATAAAAATTCCTTACAAACTAGTAGAGCGCCGCCCAGGTGATATTGCAACTTGTTATTCCGATCCAAACCTCGCTAAACAAGAATTAGACTGGTGTGCTGATCGTGGTCTCGAGCAAATGATGAAAGACACGTGGAACTGGCAAAAAAATAATCCTAAAGGATATCGAGATTAATTATGCAAAACAAACCGAGTTTACTGTCGCAGATTTTTAGCCGTAATATGTTACTTTGTATTTTTACGGGCTTCAGTTCTGGCTTACCCTTATATGTTCTATTCCAAATGGTGCCAGCTTGGCTTTCTTCGAGTAATGTCGATGTAAAAACAATTGGTCTCTTTACCTTGATTGGCTTTCCCTATACTTGGAAATTTATTATTTCGCCATTACTCGATCGCTACTACCCTAATTTTTTAGGTCGCCGTCGTAGTTGGATGTTTATAACTCAAATTGGCTTACTTGGATTACTTATTCTCCTTGGTCAATATAACCCTGCAGAAAATATCCAAACAGTCGCCATTATTTCAACGACAATTGCTGTATTCTCGGCTGTGCAAGATATTGTCATTGATGCTTATCGACGTGAGATTTTAAGTGACGAAGAACTCGGATTAGGTAACTCTATTCATGTTAATGCTTATCGTATCTCAGGCTTAATCCCTGGTGGTTTATCTCTGATTTTAGCAGGCAGCCTGCCTTGGGATATAGTCTTTATTTTCACCGCATTATTTATGATCCCTGGCTTAATACTTTCACTGTTTCTCAGTAAAGAGCCAAATGTCCCACAAATCGACCGCACTTTGCCTTTCTATCATGCCTTTGCATTGCCATTTAAAGAATTCTTCACTCGCAAAGGTGTCGCTTCTGCACTGGGTTTAATCTTGTTTATTTTCCTCTATAAATTTGGTGACTCTCTTGCAACATCACTACAAACCAAATTTATTTTAGATATGGGATTTAGCACAGCAGACATTGGTACAGTAGTAAAACTTAATTCGTTTTGGGCATTAATTATCTCAGGCATATTAGGTGGTATTTTAATGCTGCGTTTAGGCGTTAATCGTTCTTTATGGTTATTTGGTTTCGTACAATTAATCACAATTCTTGGTTTTGTTTGGATGGCAAGTTACGGCAAATTTGAAACCATTGGTTCTTTTGAGTTTTTTGTGTTAACTACAGTGATTATTGGTGAATATATTGGTGTTGGTTTAGGCACAGCGGCATTTGTGGCATTTATGGCACGAGAAACCAATCCACTTTACACTGCAACTCAATTAGCTATTTTTACCAGTTTAGCCGCCATCCCAAGTAAAGTGTTTAGTGCATTTTCAGGTGTCATTGTGGCTAATCATGGCTACTACACTTTCTTTTGGATTTGTTTCTTTGCCGCAATTCCAGGTATGTTAATGCTATTTAAAGTAGCACCCTGGCATGACAATACTCAAACAGAGAAACAAGCTTAACCCGTTTTCAACGGTTGACATTTCCAATGAATTGGGCAACTATTAATCGTTTTGTTTTACTATCAAAAAACATGAAAAATCATACCGCACTTTTTTCTACCCAGTCAGGAAGAGCGGTCAAAAACAAGATTATTTCAACCAACAGAGGTCATTATGAAAATTATCCTATTAGGTGCACCCGGTGCAGGTAAAGGCACGCAAGCACAATTTATTATGAATAAATTTGGTATCCCACAAATTTCAACAGGGGATATGTTACGTGCGGCGATTAAAGCGGGAACCGAATTAGGCAAACAGGCAAAAACGTTAATGGACGCGGGTCAATTAGTACCGGATGAATTGATTATTTCATTAGTTAAAGAGCGTGTTGCACAAGAAGATTGTGCTAAGGGCTTCTTACTAGATGGCTTCCCACGCACTATTCCACAAGCTGACGCACTAAAAACAGTAGGCATTCAGATTGACTACGTCCTAGAATTTGATGTACCAGATGAAGTGATTGTTGAACGTATGAGTGGTCGTCGTGTTCATCAAGCTTCAGGTCGTACTTACCACATTATTTACAATCCTCCAAAATTAGAAGGTAAAGATGATGTCACAGGCGAAGATTTAATCATTCGTGCTGACGATAAGCCAGAAACGGTATTAGATCGTTTAAAAGTGTATCACTCAACTACTAAACCATTAGTGGACTACTATCAAGCCGAAGCAAAAACAGGCAATACCAAATATTTCCGCTTAGACGGCACCAAAAAAGTCGAAGAAGTGAGCCAAGAATTAGATTCAATCCTTGCTTAATTTACTTTGATCCAATGAAAAAGGCTGTGTTAAACAGTCTTTTTTGTTGTCGACACAAAAGTGCGGTCTATTTTAACAGAGATTTTAGCGCAACACCGATTTCCGCTAGACTTCTCACGGTTTTCACACCTGCCGCTTCGAGGGCAGCGAATTTCTCATCTGCTGTACCCTTCCCACCACTGATAATCGCACCTGCATGCCCCATACGTTTACCTTTTGGTGCGGTGACACCAGCAATATAGCTCACCACTGGCTTTGTGACATAGTTTTTAATAAAGGCGGCAGCTTCTTCTTCCGCCGAACCGCCAATTTCACCAATCATAACGATGGCTTCTGTTTGTGGATCATCTTGGAATAATTTCAAGATATCAATGAAGTTTGAGCCTGGAATTGGATCACCACCGATACCAACACAAGTAGATTGCCCAAAGCCCTCATCAGTAGTTTGTTTCACTGCTTCATAGGTCAATGTACCTGAACGTGAAACAATCCCAATTTTACCTTTTTTATGAATATTACCTGGCATAATCCCAATCTTACATTCTTCTGGAGTAATCACCCCCGGACAATTAGGACCGATCATACGTACACCAGTTTGGTTTAAGCGTTGTTTCACTTGTAACATATCTAGGGCTGGAATCCCTTCAGTAATACAAATCACTAATTCAATTCCTGCATCAATGGCTTCTAAAATCGCATCTTTACAACCCGGTGCAGGTACATAAATTACTGTTGCAGTAGCACCAGTTACCTCAACTGCATCACGCACTGTATTAAAAACAGGTAATCCTAAATGGGTTGTACCGCCTTTTCCTGGCGAAACACCACCCACCAGCTGTGTACCATAGGCTAATGCTTGTTCAGAATGGAATGTACCTTGTCCGCCCGTAAAACCTTGGCAAATCACTTTAGTCTCTTTATCAATTAAAATAGACATATTATTTTCCCTCCGCCGCTTTTACCGCTTGAATCGCAGCATCAGTTAAAGTATTTGCCGCAATAATATTCACGCCACTATTTGCTAAAATTTCACGCCCTAACGGCGCATTATTTCCTTCCAAACGTACAACAACTGGCACACTAACGCCAACTTCATTCACAGCAGCAATAATTCCCTCTGCAATCAAATCACAACGTACGATACCACCGAAAATATTGACTAAGACGACTTTCACTGCACTATCAGATAAAATAATTTTGAATGCCTCAGCAACACGTTCTTTAGTCGCTCCACCGCCTACATCGAGAAAATTAGCTGGTTGACCGCCATGTAATTTAATAATATCCATCGTCCCCATAGCTAAACCTGCGCCATTGACCATACAACCAATATTACCTTCTAGTGCCACATAGTTTAATTGATGAGATTCCGCACGTGCCTCACGAGGATCTTCTTGGCTTGGATCTTGCATGGCTTTCAATGTAGGTTGTCGGTATAACGCATTACTATCCACTACAATTTTCGCATCTAAACAAAGTAAGTTTCCCTCTTTTGTTACGACCAATGGATTTACTTCCAATAGTGCTAAATCTTTTTCCACAAACATTTTCGCCATTTGTACAAAAATATGGGCAAATTGTTTAATTTGATCGCCTTTTAAACCTAATTTAAATGCCAGTTCACGCCCTTGGTATGGCATGCCACCTGTTAGTGGATCAATCGCCATTTTATGTAATAAGTGCGGTGCTTTTTCTGCTACTTCTTCAATATTTACCCCACCTTCAGTGGACACCATAAACACAATACGTTGTGAAGCACGATCAAGTACAGCACCTAAATACAATTCACGCTCAATATTTGAACCTTCTTCAACATAAATTGTATTCACCAGCTGACCATTTGTATCAGTTTGGAAAGTCACCAAACGTTGTCCTAACCATTTTTCTGCAAAAGCTCGTACTTCCGCTTCATTACGTACTAATTTCACCCCACCAGCTTTACCACGTCCACCAGCATGAACTTGGCATTTCGCTACCCAAACATCACCATTGAGCTTTTTGATGGCATCGGCGGCTTCATCTGCATTTTTACAGGCATAACCTCTGCCTACTGGTAATTGATATTCAGCAAAAATTTGCTTTGCTTGGTATTCGTGTAGGTTCATAACTTCTCCTCGTATCTGTTACTTTTCTTTACTTGTGCAAAGAAAAGTAACCAAAAGAAAGCACACCTCCGCTTTACTGCTCTTCTTCGCTTTGTTTTAATTTTGAATAGAAAAATTGAAAACTTACTCGTAAGCTCGCTTAAACATTCAATTTTTCCTACAGCTCAGGCGATCAAAGAGGACCCATTCAGGCATATCATCGCTTCATGATGTGTTTGTAACGTTTTTCTTAATGATGCTAACTGCTTGCTTGATTAATATTCCCCATCCTGCATTAAAGTGGGACGAGGGAGATTTGGCAGAAAATAAATTATACTGATATCTAAATTCTACCAAGATCTCGTTATTTAAATCTCCAACAGCAAACGTGTTGGATCTTCGAGTAACTCTTTAATTGCCACTAAGAAACCAACAGACTCACGTCCATCAATTAAACGGTGATCATAAGACAGTGCTAGATACATCATTGGACGAATCACGACTTCACCGTTCACTGCAACAGGGCGATCTTTAATCGCGTGCATACCTAAAATCGCACTTTGTGGAGGATTAATAATAGGTGTTGACATCAATGAACCAAACACACCACCATTCGTAATCGTAAAGTTACCACCCGTTAAATCTTCAACAGTCAACTTGCCATCACGTCCCTTTTCTGCCAACGCTTTAATTTCTTTCTCAATATCTGCCATACTTAATTTATCGCAATTACGTAGTACTGGGGTCACTAAACCACGTGGTGTTGACACAGCGATACTAATATCGAAATAGTTGTGATACACAATATCATCTCCATCAATAGAAGCATTTATTTCTGGATAACGTTTTAACGCTTCTACAACAGCCTTAATATAAAACGACATAAAACCTAAACGTGCGCCATGCTGTTTCTCAAATTTCTCGCCATAAGTTTTACGTAATTTCATAATTGGTGACATATCCACTTCATTAAATGTGGTTAACATCGCCGTACTATTTTTCGCTTCTAATAAACGTTCAGCAATACGCTTACGTAAACGGGTCATTGGTACACGTTTTTCTTCACGATTGCCAACATTAAAATTGGTAAGTGCAGGCTTACTGTCGACTTGAGTAGCTTGTTGTGCTTTCGTAGCTAAGACTTTTTCTACATCTTCACGCGTAATACGACCACCTACACCACTACCTTTAATTTCCTCTGCATTTAAATCATGTTCAGCAAGTAAACGACGAACGCCAGGGCTTACTGAATCTGCGCCAATAGATTCTGTACTTAATGTGGCATTATGACGATCTGCAGGTGTTGGCTCTTGTGTTGCGACCGTTTCTTTTGTGACACCTCCAGCAACTGCTATTGCAGAAAGTTTGCCTAATAACTGCTTACTGACTACAGTAGCCCCTTCTGCTTCAATAATCGTTTCCAATACTCCATCTGATACCGCAGGTACTTCTAATACAACTTTATCTGTTTCAATTTCCACTAAAATGTCGTCACGTTTTACTGTATCACCCACTTTTTTATGCCAAGTTACCACAGTTGCATCAGCAACTGACTCTGGTAAATCTGGTGTGATAATCTCAAAATTGCTCATTGTTCTTTCCTTTTCTCAGATTTATTTCTCTGAAAAGTGCGGTCAGTTTTAACACACTTTTCGTTTGAATTAAGCTAGCGCTTCTGTCACAAGGGCTATTTGTTGTTCATTATGTAACGACATGTAACCTACGGCTGGTGACGCTGATGCTGGGCGTCCCACATAACAGAGTTTGCCATGCTCAGGAATTGATGTCACAAAATTATGTTGACTACAATACCATGCCCCCTGATTTAATGGTTCTTCTTGACACCATACATAGTCCGTGACGTGGTTATAAGGTGCAAGCACCTCTTTCATTTCTTCATGTGGATATGGATAAAGTTGTTCTATACGAATAATCGCTACATCTGTTTGATTGTTCTTACGACGTTGCTCTAATAAGTCGTAATACACTTTACCTGAACACATCACAACGCGTCTGACTTGTTGTGGATTCAGATCATCCACTTCAGGAATTACATTTTGGAATGCGCCATTGATTAACTCATCCATAGAAGAAACCGCCAATGGATGGCGTAACAACGATTTTGGTGAAATGACAACTAATGGACGGCGAACTTTGCGCAACATTTGACGACGCAATAAATGATAAATTTGCGCAGGTGTTGAAGGCACACAAACTTGCATATTTTGTTGTGCACAAAGCTGTAAATAACGCTCTAAACGAGCGGATGAATGTTCTGGTCCTTGACCTTCATAACCATGTGGTAACAGCATCACTAAACCACACATTCTGCCCCATTTTTGCTCACCAGAACTAATAAATTGATCCATGACGACTTGTGCACAATTGGCAAAATCACCAAACTGTGCTTCCCAAATAGTGAGCGTTTTTGGATCAGTTGTAGCATAGCCATATTCAAAAGCTAGCACAGCATTTTCAGTTAATACAGAATCCCACACTTCAAAACGACCTTGTGAGCCATGTAAGTTCGCTAATGGAATATAAAGCGTAGCATCTTTTTGGTTATGTAAAACAGAATGGCGATGGAAGAAGGTACCTCGTCCAGCATCTTCACCTGATAAGCGCACATGATAACCTTCATCAAGTAAAGTTGCATACGCCATAGTTTCGGCCATTCCCCAATCAAATAGCTTTTCACCATTTGCCATCAAACTGCGATCAGCATAAATTTTATTTACGCGAGAATGTAATTCATGGTGTGCTGGATATTCACAAACTTTTCTAGCTAAACCTTGAAAGCGTTCTTCATCAAATTTACTTTCATATTCACACCATTCACGGCTGAGGTATTTTGTCCAATCTTTAGTTGTTAAATCCATCTCACGCCATTCTGCTACGACACAATCACCACGATCTAATGCATCACGATAATTATTCACTAATTCTGTTGCTTCTTCTTCGTTAATTATCCCTTCAGCAATTAAACGATCTGCATAAACTTTACGTGGAGTTGGATGTTTTTTAATACGATCATACATTAATGGTTGAGTTGCTGATGGCTCATCTGCTTCATTATGCCCATGGCGACGATAAGATACTAAATCAATGAAAATATCGCGTTTAAATAAAGTACGATATTCAACAGCCATACGTGCGGCATAAACTACCGCTTCAGGATCATCACCATTTACATGAATGACTGGTGCTTCAATCATTTTCGCAATATCAGTGCAATATTCTGTTGAGCGTGTATCATGTGGATTCGATGTCGTGAAACCAATTTGATTATTGATCACTACGCGGATTGTCCCTCCTACACTATAACCACGTGTAGCAGACATATTTAAAGTTTCTTGTACCACACCTTGTCCAATCACTGCAGAATCACCATGCACAGTTACAGGTAATACTTTCGATTTTTCATGATCATGGATACGTTTTTGTCTCGCTCGTACAGAACCAATAACGACTGGACTGACAATCTCTAAGTGCGATGGGTTAAATGCAAGAACTAAGTGTACAATACCATCATCGGTCATAAAATCGGAAGAAAAACCTTGGTGATATTTTACATCTCCCGTACCATTACCATAATGTTTACCCGCAAATTCATCAAATAGTTCTGATGGTTTTTTACCTAATAGGTTAACTAACATGTTCAAGCGACCGCGATGCGCCATCCCCATTGCAATTTCATCAATACCATTGCGCTTACCGTGACGAACAATTTCTTTCATTAATAAAATAAATGCATCACTTCCCTCTAATGAGAAACGCTTAGCACCGGGAAATTTAGCGCCTAAATAACGTTCTAAACCATCTGCAGCGGTTAATTCTTCTAAAAATTTAATCTGTTCTTCTTTTTTAAAAGATTGGGTTAAGCGTGATTCAAGTTTGTGTTGCAGCCACGTTCTAGCTTCTACATCATTAACATGCATGAATTCAAGCCCAATCGTGCTGCAATAAGTTTTCTTTAATAAATCAGTTAAATCACGTAACGAAATTTTATCTCTATGCGCGATTTCCCCACCAACATCAAATATTTCGTCAAGATCATTTTCTGTAAAACCATGGTATTTATAACTTAACGTTGGTGCATCCATACGTTGCCATAAATTCAGCGGATCCAAATCAGCATGTAAATGACCGCGATTACGGTGCGCATTCACAAATTGCAACAGTTTTACTAATCTTGCACTGACATTTGGATCAATCACACCAACACCATTTGGTGAATTATCACGAGCTAAACGTTTGAAATAATCACGGACTTGAGAATGAGGTTGTTCAACAAACGTATTGGACTTTGGAAGGGAGTTAAAAATTTCTTGCCAACTGGCATCGACAGAATTGGGGTCACGAAGGTAATCTTCATAGAGTTCTTCAATATAAGACTGGTTGATACCACCGAGAGCACTTGAAGTTAACCATTCGCTAATGGGTTTATTTTGTTGCATTATAACCACCTGACAAAAGTATTTGGTAATAATAATAATGAAGAATATCCTGCTTATTATACTGCGAATTTAGTAAGAATATCCCTTTCTTTCTTCAATCAAAGTTAAATAGGATTAAAAAGCAAAACAGCTGAATAAGCAATACAATTATGTAACACAACATTAACATTTTTGCTATTTTTTGATCTCTGTCGCACTTTTAGAAAATAACATTTTATTTACAATTTTTTTTTAACAATAATAAAGACACTTGACTTTTTAAGCGTTATAGTTAATGGAAATGCAATAAAACACAACTAATATAAAGGAAGGATGACTTATGTCTGAACTAACTGCAAAACTGACCCTTAGCGATGGACGTGAATACGACCTACCAGTACATAAAGGCTCTCTTGGCTATGACGCGGTAGATGTACAATCTTTAGTCAAGAATAAATTATTCACCTTCGACCCTGGATTTATGTCAACCGCATGTTGCCGCTCTGAAATTACTTATATTGATGGTGATAATGGCATTTTATTACATCGAGGTTATCCTATCGCCGAGCTTGCCAAAAATGCAGATTATCTTGAAGTTGCACATTTATTATTATTTGGAGAACGTCCTAGCGCTGAAGAATATAAAAATTTTACTCAACTTGTTCGCCGCCATACTCTAGTACATGAACAAATCTCGCGCTTCTTCCACGGTTTCCGTCGCGATTCTCACCCAATGGCAATCATGTGTGGGGTAAGTGGTGCACTTGCGGCATTCTACCACGATTCTCTTGATATTAATGATATTGCACACCGTGAACTTACTGCGATTCGTTTACTGGCTAAAATGCCAACGCTTGCTGCGATGTGTTATAAATATTCGATTGGTCAACCATTCATGTTCCCACAGAATCACCTTTCTTATTCTGGTAACTTTTTATATATGATGTTTGCAACACCCTGTGAGCCTTATATCGTTAATCCAGTATTAGAACGTGCAATGGATCGTATCTTTATTTTACATGCCGATCATGAACAAAATGCCTCAACATCTACTGTGCGTACAGCCGCTTCCTCTGGCGCTAACCCATTTGCTTGTATCGCAGCTGGAATTGCGTCGTTATGGGGACCTGCTCATGGTGGTGCCAATGAAGCTTGTATCAATATGCTGGAAGAAATCGGTACAGTTGAGCGCATTCCACAATTTATTACACGTGCAAAAGATAAGAATGATCCATTCCGTTTAATGGGCTTTGGACACCGCGTATATAAAAACTACGACCCTCGAGCCAAAGTGATGCGCCAGACTTGCCATGAAGTATTGAAAGAACTTAATATTCAAAATCCATTATTTGATGTTGCAATGGAGCTTGAACGTATTGCATTAAGTGATCCTTATTTTATTGATCACAAACTCTATCCAAACGTCGATTTCTATTCAGGTATCATCTTAAAAGCAATTGGTATACCGACTTCTATGTTTACAGTTATATTTGCGCTTGCAAGAACTGTCGGTTGGATCGCACATTGGAAAGAAATGTTCAAACCAGGTAATATGAAAATTGTACGTCCTCGCCAGCTTTATATGGGTGAAACTGAACGCACATTCGATGCGATGGAGAAAAATCAGTTATAAAATTTGTCAAAAACAGACCGCACTTTAGTTCAAATAAGTGCAAAAGGCAGCTTAAAGCGCTGCCTTTTATCTTTATGCTAATTTTGCTAACGAGCTACAGGTTAACAAATTCAAGTCCTATCTTAACTATGCGATTTTAGGCTGACCACATCACAGTGCACCATCGTCTCAGTCTTCGCTTTTCCTTCTATCCAAATTTTTTATTTAAAGCAGCAACAAAAATTATCCGTGTGTGACACATAGAAACAAAAATACCCCATACTACTGGGATATTTTTATCAAATCTGACTTAACGCACAAATGGGTTACTTTGCTTCTCCTGACCAATAGTCGTATAAGGTCCATGTCCTGCTACAATAATCATATCATCACCTAAAGGATATAATTTTTCACGAATCACTTTTAATAAGGTTTGATGATCTCCGCCAGGAAAATCCGTACGACCAATACTTTGCTTAAATAATACATCTCCTGTAAAACTAATGCGTTTTTGATGTTCTATAAAACCAATATGTCCAGGCGTATGACCTGGTAAATGCAAGACCTCAAATTTTATCTCACCGATCTCAATAATTTCCCCTTCTTGATTTAACCAACGATCAGGCTCAAACGCGGCAATTTCAAATAAACCAAATTTTTGTGATTGCTGAGGCAATTGGGCGAACCAATAATCATCTAATGAATTAGGACCAATTATATCGACTTGAAAATGCTGCTTAATTTTAGGCGCGGCGCCAACATGATCAAGATGCCCATGTGTTAATAAAATTGTCTTTAAATTTAATTCAAGCTCCTCAATACGTTTAATTAATTTATCTGCTTCACCACCAGGATCAATAATTGCCGCATTCTTATACTCATCCCAAATTAAAGAACAATTTTGTTGAAAAGCCGTTACTGGAATAATTTCAATATTCATTGCATCTCTCTACTGCTAAATAAGAAAACCGCACTCAAAGTGCGGCTCGTTTTTTTAAAAAATTGACTCTCGTTTTACTCTCTAGCTAGCTTTACTCTATTAGACACCGCGCCAAGTTCTTACTGGACCAGTATCAATATGAATAAAATTACTGCGAGGATAATAACCTACACCACCATTATTCAACTTTTCTGCCGCTTGTCGAAGCTTAGCTAATGGTACGCCATCAATGCGAAAATCAATAGCCTGTCCACGTGTATGATAACTATTGCTTGCTACTCCACGACTTTTACGGCGCATTGCGGCATTACTGGCTGGCGAACGATAACCACAAATAATTTGAATTTCACTATTACGTAAACCCAAACTTGTTTGTAAACGATAGAATTTTAAAAATAGTTTTGGATCCATTCTATGCATATGATTATTACGTTTATCACGCATTAAATAATCCAATTTTTTTAAAGCAACTGATGAGAATCCTTTACTCGGTAAAAATTCAGAACTGAATTTATCCCCTGTATTAATATTTCTAAAACGTAAAATACGTGGTTTTGGGGTTGAAACAGCAGCTAACAAGCTATTAGGTAATAAAGCAGCACCTAATACAATTCCACCTAAGGATAACCATTTGCGACGACTATGGTTAATACTATTCATTCTGTTAATGTCTCTATGTTATTTGATGTTTGTTTTGACCAACGTAATTAATATTAGTTCTCAAACTAAGAAAACGTATTAATTTTACCTATTTCCCTTCAAAATGGAAGGGAAAATTAGCTTAATTTTTAACAAAAATGACATTAATTTACGTATTTTCTAATAATATCCCAATTAATATAACTTAAATTTGGCGTCACATCATAACCATAAATATCTGGTAACGTATAGGTCTTACCGCTATTTACCCAAGTTGTGACATAATATAAAAATACTGGATTATTTGAGGTCACATTCGCTGAAGTTGTTTTACGGCTTTGTAACGTGCTCCGTTTTCTTTCTTCAGACCAACCTGCTTCTTTCAATAAAATTGTGGCTAATTCATCAGCTTTCTCAACACGCACACAACCTGAACTTAAAGCACGATCTTTCTTCGCAAATAAACCTCGACTTGGCGTATCATGTAAAAAAATGGCATCAGAACTTGGCATATTAAATTTAAAATTACCTAATGCACTATCGCCTGGTGCTTGACGTAAGCGATATGGAAATTTTTTCGCCGTCATGTTTTCCCAATCAATAGTATAAGGGTCGATAGTCTTACCTTTACTATCAATAATAGTATAACCATTACGATAAATATAACTTGGATCTTTACGTACCTTTGGAATAATATCTTCATTAATTAAACGTGTTGGTGTATTCCAAGGTGGATTAACAACTACATTGCTCAACTTACTGTATAACACAGGCGTTTTACGCGCTTTTTTGCCAACAATAACTTTAGAGCTTAAAACGAGTTTACCATCACGGTAATAATCTAATTCATAGCTAGGAATATTAACGAATAAGCCATCTTCAAATACAGGGAGTACTCGTAAACGCTGAGCATTAATTGCCAATTTATATAGCTTTGCCAAAGCCTCTTTATCTATATTTGGCGTATTAATTAATTCAGGCAATGCTGCTAATGTTTGTTTATATAAATTATTTTCAGTCGCCAGCGTATTTAAAAACGCTGGCATATTTCCTGTTTGAATTGCACTTAACCAACTTGAGATTTGAGCCTCTGTTGGTAAGCCAGACTTATAATTATTTGCGGAATAAAGCCATTTTTGGGCAGATTTAACGATGTTATGGCTATAATACATGTAATCTAAAAATGTGTCTGTCAACAACGCATCACGCTCAAAGCTCGCTTCTGGCATTGCGTCTATTTTGGCTAAAATAGCTGCAGAATTTTTAGAAATACCACTCACGACTAACATTGCATATTCACGCAAAAACTGTTTTTCTACTGCATTATCATGCCAAAGAGGCTGAAAATTATTCTCTGCATAAATTTTGGCAACAGTTGGTTTAAATTGTAATTCTATCTCACCTAACTTTGCATTCAGTTGTTCTTCCGCTAACGCTTGTTTCTCTGCGGCAATACGTTCTTCTTCAAGTTTCTTTTCAGCCGCAAGTTGATCTTCAATCGCTTTTGCTTCTAATTCAAGTTGTTGATTAGTTAAAATATCCGCGTCTTGCACTAACTCTGTACTAACATCCACTGAATCTCGATTCTCTGGATTAGCAAGTACATTCGTCGCATACAACGAGGAAAACAAAAATGCGAATTGTACAAACTTAAATGATTTGATGTTTAACATGACATAGTTCCTTAAAATAATTAGAAAACGACCGCACTTCTAGCTATAAAGTGCGGTCAAAATAAACCTAATTTAATTTTACTTGAGCTAATCTAGCTTTTTCTATTTCTAATTTCAGTAAATCTGCTGCTATTTTTTCTGCCTCTTTGAGATAAAAATCAGGTGCCTCATAATCTTTTGGCAGGCTATCTAAATCTTTTAATGGTTTTTTGCCCTCTCGTTTGAAGCGCGCATTTAACTCTTTTAACCGTCTTGCATCATCTTTATCATTTTCAACTTTACGTGTTTGATAATTCAAAGACAAATATTTACGTTCACTACGTTCATCTCGAATTTTGAGTTCTTCATTTAATGCGATAAATTCTGGATCCTTGGCAATACGCTCAAGATGATTTTTATTCAAGAAAGGAACTGCATCTCTTGCTTGTGCAACTTCCACATAATTCGCCGCAGGAATTTTATCCCATGGCAATGCATTATCTTCTTTTTCTTCTCCATACTCTTTGGCATCAATTGCGGCAGGGAAATCAATATCAGCAGCCACCCCCTTCAATTGCGTACTTCCACCATCAATTCGGTAAAATTTTTGGATAGTATATTGAATCAAACCTAATGGTTCCTGATTTGCATCAAAAGCAAAATTCAATGAGCGGCTCTGTTGTACTGTTCCTTTACCAAAAGTATTTTGCCCAATCACAATACCACGATTATAATCTTGCACTGCCGCAGCAAAAATCTCCGATGCAGATGCACTAAAACGGTTAATCATGACGAATAATGGTCCAGAATAAACTTGTTCACTATCAGGATCCTCATGAATACGGATACGTTGGAATGCATCACGTACTTGCACAATTGGCCCATCACTAATAAATAATCCGCTCAATGCCACTGCTTCGGTCAAAGCACCACCACCATTGTCACGTAAATCAATAATCAATGCCTTTGCTTTCTTGATTTTCATTTCCGCAAGCAATTTACGCACATCTTGCGTCAAACCAATATAGAAACTTGGGATTTTAATCGAAGCAACAGTTTGATCATCTACTTTACTTATCGTCAATTTGGCAGCTTGATCTTCAATTCTTACTTTATCACGAGTTAAAGTAATCACTTTAGACTTACCACCTTTTGCTGGCTCAATTTCTAAACGTACTTTTGTGCCTTTTTTACCTTTAATTTTGTCAACAATATCTTCTAAACGCCAGCCAACCACATCTTCAATCTCTCCTGTTGCCTGACCAACGCCAATAATACGATCGCCAGCTTTTAATTTTTTACTCCGTTCTGCTGGCGCGCCAGGGACTAAAGATTTAATAGTGGTACCATCATCTTCTGTTTGTTGTAATGTGGCGCCAATGCCTTCTAAAGAAAGATTCATACTTTCATTAAAGCTTTTGGCTGTACGTGGTGCTAAATAACTTGTATGTGGATCAATTTCTCGCGCAAACGCATTTAAATAAACTTGAAGAATATCATCAGCTTTAGTTTGAGTTAAACGACGAATTGCTAAATCATAACGCTTAGTTAGAGTTTTCCTAATATCTAACCACTTTTTCCCTTTTAACTTCTGATTAATCACATCATTTTTAACACGCTGTTGCCATAATTTATCAAGCTCTGCCACATCTTTTGCCCAATCCGCTTTTTCACGATCAATTTCAATTTGATCATCTCCCGATAAATTTGGTTCTTTGTCTAATAAGGAAAGTGCATATTTGTAGCGTTCATAACGTTTTTTCATCATTAAATCATACATTTCAAATGCAATTGCAAGATTACCTTCATTTAATGACTCATCAAACTTAGTAGCAAATTTTTCTCTCATTTCCTCAACATCAGATTGCAAAAAAATATTTCGGCTGAAATCTAATGATTTTAAATAACGCTCGAAAATCTTCTGTGAAAATGCATCATCAAGTTGAAATTTACGATAATGACTTTGCGTTAAACGCGTTGTAGCACGTTTAGTGGCTAATTGATTTTCTTCTGTAGGTTGTGGAATCACAATATCGCTTTGTTTAATTTTTGGCTGCACTGCCTGTACGACATTGAAGTTCATAAAAAAAGTGCCTAACAAAAGTGCTGTTAAGTAACCTTTAGCTCTACATAATCTCATTTATGATTCCTAAAAAAGAGAATATAACTTATAACTTAAAATACACAAATGCCATCGAGCATGATGGCATTTTCATCTTCATTTAAATTTATGCAAATAAATGTTCAGCTGAAACATTAATAACAACCCCATTATCTAATTGTACTCGAGCTGATTCTTTCACTATCTCTAATACAATAGCATTTTTAGGACTGCCTCCGACCTTGACTTTCACTGAATCACCTTTTTGCAATGTTGAGAAATCAACCGTATTTAATTTTACTTTTGGTTTACGTACCAGTTTTGGTTTTCTCTCAGTTCTAGCTTCTTTTGTTTGCGCTAATTTTGCTTCTGTATAGCGAACAGGACGTTTTTTCTCTGGGTTAGCAGCTTTCTCTGCCGCGCGTTTTTCTGCGACTTTCGCTTTTGCTTCTGCAAGCTGAGTGGCAGCATGCGCGGCATGCTCTTGCTCTAATACACCACAAGCATTACCTTGTAAATCAATACGTTCTGCACCTAACTTACAACCATGTAAATAACGCCAATTCGATGTATAAGCACGTAATGCTTGGCGCAATTGAGTTTTACTCACACGTTCATCATCTTTCAACGCTTCGGCTAAGTCTTGGAACAACCCTATTTTCAATGGTTTTGCCTCGCCTTCCAATGAAAAACAAAGTGGAAATTTTTCCACTAAATAAGCAATGATTTCTTTATTATTTGTTAATTTTTGGAGTTCGCTCATTCTCTCTTCCTGAATATACATTTCTACTAGAAAAAACTCGACATAGTTTAGCTCACTTTCAGAAAAAATGACAATTATATAATCATATAAATACGTTAATTTACGTTTCTAAATAGAAAGTAATACTGCTTTTAGCGCAGTTATAATGGCTATTCCCAAATTTTTTTAGACAGTATAGAATATCCCTTCTTTAATGTTGATTCTAGTGCGTTAACTCATATGATAAACACCATATCTCACAAACCTACAAATGAATTAGTCTGTTGCTCTGATTGTGATGCGGTTGTTTCTTTTCCTCCATTGCAGGAGCAACAGTATGCTGAATGCCCACGTTGTCACAATGCACTGAGTTCAACAGATCGCTGGAGCTTACATCGTTGTGCCATGTTAGCTTTATCTATTTTGATTCTAATGCCTTTCGCGCTCAATTATCCTTTACTCAGTATTGATCTCTTAGGTTCGAAAATTGATGCCTCTGTTTGGGGTGGTGTATGGAAAATGGCAACTCAAGGTTATCCTTATACGGCATTTCTCGTTTTCATTTGTGCCGTTTTTATGCCTATTTCTTTTGCTTTACTAGTAATTTTATTACGGATTTCCCAACTTCTTCGCATCAAACCTCGTAATCTGTTAATTTCACTTACTTATATTAAACCTTGGGTGATGTTTGATGTTTATTTAGTCGCTCTTGCAGTAACAATGTTCAAAGTACGTGAATACGCCACGTTGCAAATCGACATTTACTTAATTGCTTTCGTCTTTACAGCACTACTGACAACATTGCTTTTTATTAAACTAAATCCCAAAGCACTTTGGAATGACTTTTATCCCAATAACCATCCATTAACCGAAATACCAACAGATAATCAACCGCACTTTTGTACTGAATGTCAATATAGCTTCGCTCAAGCGGATTATGATGATAAGCAACGAGCAATTTGTCCACGCTGCCAGTCTTACCTCCATTTATCACCAGAGATTAAATTGCAGCGTACATGGGCAACTCTAATCGCGGGCATTATTATGATTATCCCAGCGAATATTTTGCCAATGTCAGTCGTTTATTTAAATGGTGCACCAAGCGAAGATACATTAATGTCTGGTGTATTGAGTTTTATCAACATGGGGAGTTATTTAATTGCTTTTGTTGTCTTTGTAGCAAGTATTTTTGTTCCCATTAGTAAAATTATTATCATGCTGTATTTGCTGATTTGTGTACATTTTCAATTAAAACACGCCATAAAATGGCAAATGCGTTTATTACATTTTGTACACTTTGTAGGTCGCTGGTCCATGCTTGATCTCTTTGTACTAGCCTTAATGATGTCCCTAGTTGCACGTGGACAAATCATTGATTTCTCTGTAGGACCTGCGGCATTCTACTTTGGTATTGCCGTATTTTTAACTATGATATCGACTTCACAATTTGATAGTCGCTTAATTTGGAAAATCTATGACAAACAATCATCACAATGACGCTGTTGAACAAATTTATACAGAAGCAAAAGCCAATTTAAAACAAGTCAGACGGATTTCACCTTTCTGGCTCTTGCCCTTTATTGCACTTTGTATTGGCGCAATACTTTTTTTCCAAATTATTCAAGAGCAGGGATATACCATCAAAATCACTTTTGCTAATGGTGAAGGATTAGTTGCGGGTAAAACACAAGTTCGTTATCAAGGATTACAAATTGGCGTTGTTAAAAAAGTCAGTTTTACGAATGACCTCAAACAAGTTGAGGTTATTGCTAATATCTATCCTGAAGCTAAAACCGTTTTACGTGAAAACACCAAGTTTTGGTTAGTGAAACCAAGCGCCTCACTGGCTGGAATCTCGGGCATCGATGCTTTAGTGTCAGGCAACTATATCACTTTACAACCAGGTGATGGTGACAGCGAAGATAAATTTGTGGCTGAAACAGAAGGTCCTATTGCGCAAGTTGATGATGGTGATCTATTAGTGCATTTATTAGCAGATGATCTGGGCTCAATTTCAATTGGTGCGTCTGTCTATTTTAAAAAATTACCTGTTGGTAAAATCTACGATTACCGTTTTGTTGAGGATGGTAAGAAAGTATCAATCAACTTAGTTATTGATAAAGCCTACGCTCATTTTGTCAAAAAAGACAGCCACTTCTGGAATATTAGTGGCATTGATGCACAAATTGGTTTATCTGGCATTAATATCAATGTTGATAGCTTAAATGCAATTGTACAAGGTGCTGTAGCTTTTGATTCGCCAAGTCATAGCGAACTTGCACAAAATCATGACAAATTTACACTTTACGCGAATTTCAATGCGGCTAAACGTGGAATTCCGATAACAATTACGCTACCAAATACATCAGGACTACAAACGGGACAAACCAGCGTATATTACCAAAATAAACAAATTGGCGTTTTGTCAGAGCTTAATGAAATCGAAAATAATGCTGAGCTATTAACTGGAACATTACTCGTTGATCCGTTAACAGTCGATCTTTTTACCAACAAAACCAATATTGTTTTACGTAATAAAAAACTGAGTTTAGGTGATCTTGCCAATATTCAAAATTTGCTACGTGGCGAATATTTTGAAGTGATTGCCGGTCTAGGTGAACCACAAACCAGCTTTACCGTTATTAAAGAAAATGAATTATTACTGCAACAACCTAATACACTGGTTTTAACATTAACTTCCCCAGAAACTTATGGTGTAAGTGAAGGTCAACCTATTTACTATAACAATATCACTATTGGAGAAATTATCGCCCAAACTCTTGATATTGAAGGGGTAACTTTTAAAATTGCTATTGCAGAAAAATATCGCCATTTAATTCACCAAGATACTCGCTTTATCGCCGCGTCTAATTTAGATATCAACTTAGATGTAAATGGATTACGATTTGAAGCTGCTTCACCAGAAAAATGGCTACAAGGAGGTATTCGTGTCTTGGGTGGTCAACAAAATCAGGGACAACCACTCGCTCACTACCCTTTATATAAAGATATTACTCATGCTGAATCTGGTATTACAGATGGTAAATTAACCCCAACAATTACCTTAACAACTGCGACATTACCAAGTATTAGTCAGGGTTCGTTAGTACTATACCGCCAATATGAAGTAGGGAAAATTTTAGAAATTCGCCCAAAAGCTAAAACATTTGAGGTCGATGTTTTTATTTATCCAAAACATCGAGAGTTATTAACCAGTAAAAGTATTTTCTGGGTAGAAAGTGCAGCTCAAATTGATATTACTGCAAAAGGGATTAGTATTCAGGCAACGCCTATTGCTCGCTCGCTAAAAGGTGCGGTGAGTTTTGATAATACTGGAAATGGTTCACCTAATACTCTTTATCCAAATGAATTACGTGCAAAATCAGCAGGACAGCAACTCACTTTCACAACTGATGACGCAACTAATTTAGTTAAAGGAATGAGCTTACGCTACCTCGGTTTAACTATCGGCGAAATTGATCAAATTAATTTAGACACGAAAAGTAATAAAGTTATCGCAAAAGCATTAATTAACCCACAATACATGGCATTAGTGGCAAAAGAAGGTAGCCGATTTACGCTAATTTCACCACAAATTTCAGCAGGGGGCATTGAAAATTTAGAGAGCTTATTACAACCTTATATTGATGTTGAAATGGGTTCTGGAAAAACAAAAACGCAATTCCAATTGATTCAATCTGCACCACGTAAAAATAATCAATACGCCCAAGGCTTCCCACTCGTATTGGAAACCCATGATGCACTTAATATCACAACAGGATCACCTGTATTATATCGAGGTGTAGAAGTGGGCACGATAAATCAAATTAAATTAAATGAGCTAGGTGATCGTGTCTTTGTCCATATTCTAATTGCACAAAAATATAAACATTTGGTACGCGAAAATTCAGAATTCTGGATTGCCGCAGGCTATGATTTTAGCTTTGGGTTAAGCGGTGCAGAAGTCAACACAGGCTCAGTGCAGCAATTATTGAAAGGAGGCATTGCCTTCTCTACACCAACAACTACTGTCATTCAACCTGCTGCAAAAGCTAATCAACATTTTTTACTACAAATCAAACGCCCAGCTGATGCGCCACAATGGAATTCTGGCGCATTACCAAAATAAGCGTAAAATTTGTAAAAAACAGACCGCACTTGATGAACAAAGTGCGGTCTGTTTTGCCTCCAATTTCGGTGAAAAGAATGATTATTCCAAAGCCAATGCAACGATTGTTGTAATCACATTCACTGCACTTTTCATCCCTTCTAAAGTAATCAACTCATGCTTACTGTGAAAATTATAACCACCAGTAAAGATGTTTGGACATGCTAATCCTTTTTCTGCTAGCCATGCGCCATCTGTACCGCCTCGAATCGCTTTATGAATAGGTTGAATACCACATCGCAACATTGCTTTATCTGCAAGTTCAACAGCCTGCGGCACAGTTTTAACAACATCATTCATATTCTTATAACTATCTGTAATTTCGACTAATACAGGTTTTTTCAATGATTTCTTCGTATTAAACTCATCAACAAGTTGCTGAATAAATGCTTTACGTTGTAAAAATCCTTCTTGCTCAAAATCACGAATCAAATAATGTAATTCAGCTTTTTCTACATCACCAATAAAGCGACTGAGATGATAAAATCCCTGTTTGCCCTCCGTTCTTTCTGGTGTTTCCTCACTAGGAAAACCTTGTTGAAACTCACAGGCTAAACTTAACGCATTAATCATTTTATCTTTTGCAGAGCCTGTATGAATATTAATTCCTTCAATCGTAACAACTGCGCTTGCTGCATTAAAATTCTCATATTCTAATTCGCCTACTTCACCGCCATCGATGGTATATGCCCAATCACAAGAGAAATTTTCCAATGGGAAAAATTGCATACCTAATCCAATTTCTTCATCAGGCGTAAAAGCCACTCGAATATTACAATGTGGTAAATTATTATCTTTCAATACTGAAAGTGCGGTCATAATTTCTGCAATTCCAGCTTTATTATCCGCCCCTAATAACGTATTACCATCAGCAACAATCAATGTTTTCCCAACTAATTGATGTAAAAAATGATAATGTGCAGGGCTAATAAATTCTTCTCCCATTCCCAATGCAATATCACCTCCACGATAATTTTCAATCACTTCAGCTTGCACATTTTTACCACTACATTCAGTTGCGGTATCTAAATGAGCAATTAAACCAATAGTTGGAGAGTTAGGATCAATATTAGAAGGAAGGAAGGCTGTTACAACAGCATTTTTTGATACTTCAATCTCTTTTAAACCTAAAGCGACTAACTCCTGCTGCAAGTGTTTCGCTAATTTCAATTGCCCTTGTGAACTCGGCGAAAGCTTAGCACCAACTTTAGATTGAGTATCATAAGTCGTGTAGTGCAAAAAACGCTCTAATAATCGATATTCTTGATCTTCATTCAACATAAAATTTACTCGCGACAAAATAATTGTTTAAGTCTAACGGCAAATCTTTCTCTATTCATTGATATATCACAACTTTTTCCGTTAATTTTGGCAAAAGCTATAATTTGTCTTTAGACCACAAAATGCTGTTTGAAAATCATATTGTTTCTCACTGAAGTAATTCTCCTTTTTTCCTTTAATTTTTTTATAAAATCACTTTTATTTATTAAATAATCGCTATATCATTAGCATTTATTTTTTAATCGTAAGCGCCAACAGTTTCTCTGTTGGCATTTGTTTCTACTCAATACCTAAATCATCGGTACATTAGGGAGAAAACCAAAGCTAGTGGAAAGTTCAGTTCAAAACAAGCCTATTATTGAGCTTCGTTCTATTACTAAATCCTATGGTAATAAAACCATCATTGAAAACTTTAATTTAACTATCAATAATGGGGAGTTTTTAACCATTCTTGGTCCTTCTGGTTGTGGTAAAACTACGGTTTTACGATTACTTGCAGGCTTAGAAGAATTAGATTCTGGTCATATTATTCTTGACGGTGAAGATATCACAAACATTCCTGCTGAACATCGTCATGTCAATACTGTTTTTCAAAGTTATGCCCTATTTCCACATATGACAATTTTTGAAAATGTGGCATTCGGCTTACGTATGCAAAAAGTGCCTAATGCAGAAATTAAACCTCGTGTATTAGAAGCATTACGTATGGTTCAACTTGAAGAATATGCAGATAGCAAACCTGCTCAACTATCTGGGGGTCAACAACAACGTATCGCTATCGCACGTGCCGTTGTAAATAAACCAAAAGTATTGTTACTTGATGAATCGCTTTCTGCGCTGGACTATAAATTACGTAAACAAATGCAAAATGAATTAAAAGCATTGCAACGTAAATTAGGGATTACATTCATTTTTGTCACCCATGATCAAGAAGAAGCACTCACAATGTCTGATCGTATTATCGTGCTACGTAAAGGTCATATCCAGCAAGATGGTTCTCCACGTGAAATTTATGAAGAGCCTAAAAATCTCTTTGTTGCTAAATTTATTGGTGAAATCAATATTTTTAATGCCACTGTACTAGAACGTATTGATGAAAAACGTGTACGCGCTAATGTCGAAGGTCGCATTTGCGAGATTTACACCACACTTGATGTTACACCAGAACAAAAATTGAAAGTTTTACTCCGCCCAGAAGATATTCTGATCGAAGAACTCGATGAAAATCAAAGCTCCAAAGCCATTATTGGACACGTAGCTGATCGTAACTATAAAGGTATGACATTAGAATCTAATATCACATTAGATCATAATGGGATGACCGTGCTAGTTAGCGAATTCTTTAATGAAGACGATCCAAATATTGATCACTCTTTAGGTCAAAAAGTGGCATTAACATGGCACGAGGGCTGGGAGGTTGTGTTGAGCGATGAAGAATAATGCCTTTCAAAAATCAACTATTGCCGTTATCTTTGGCTGGTTGATTTTCTTTGTACTTGCGCCAAATCTATTGGTTCTTATTGTCAGTTTTTTAACTCGTGACAGTAGTCATTTTTATGCGCTGCCATTTACATTTGAAAACTACGCACGCCTATTTGAGCCACTTTATGCTCAAGTTGTATGGAATTCATTGTATATGTCAGGCTTAGCAACGCTTGTCTGCTTAATCATTGGCTATCCTTTTGCGTTCTTATTAACTAAAATCAACCCTAAATATCGCCCATTTCTACTCTTTTTAGTCGTGTTGCCTTTCTGGACTAACTCGCTAATTCGTATTTATGGTATGAAAATCTTTTTAGGTGTTAAAGGTATTCTCAATAATACACTAATGGCACTTGGTATTATTGATACTCCAATCCGTATCTTAAATACTGAAGTTGCAGTAGTTATTGGCTTAGTTTATTTACTCTTGCCATTTATGATTTTGCCACTCTATGCGGCAATCGAAAAACTAGATCATCGTTTGCTCGAGGCTGCAAAAGATTTAGGCGCAAATGCATTCCAGCGTTTTATTAAAGTGATTATTCCACTAACTATGCCAGGTATCATCGCAGGCTGCTTATTAGTATTATTACCAGCAATGGGCATGTTCTACGTTGCAGATCTATTAGGTGGAGCAAAAGTCTTATTAGTCGGTAACGTCATTAAGAGCGAATTCTTAATTTCACGTAACTGGCCATTTGGTTCTGCAATCAGTATTGGTTTAACCATTCTGATGGCATTGCTCATTTTTGTTTACTACAAAGCAAGTAAATTAATGAATAAAAAAATGGAGTTGGAATAATGAGCCGTTTACTACGCAATATTTTTATGCTTGTGGTATACGCTTATTTGTATATCCCAATCATTATCTTAGTGACAAATTCGTTTAATGATGATCGTTATGGTTTAACTTGGAAAGGCTTTAGCTGGAAATGGTATGAGCGCTTATTTAACAATGACACGCTTATCCAAGCTGCCATCCACTCAGTCACAATTGCATTTTTTGCTGCGACAATAGCCACAATCATTGGTGGATTGACTGCAATTGCACTATATCGCTACCGTTTTCGTGGCAAACAAGCAGTAAGCGGTATGTTATTTATCGTGATGATGTCACCAGATATCGTTATGGCAGTATCACTCCTTGCTTTATTCATGATTGTTGGCATTAATTTAGGCTTTTTATCATTATTATTGGCACATATCACATTCTGTTTGCCTTATGTAGTAGTGACCATTTTTTCACGCCTTAAAGGTTTTGATGCCAAAATGCTTGAAGCGGCGAAAGATCTTGGTGCAGGTGAAATCACGATTTTACGTAAAATTATTTTCCCACTAGCATTACCAGCTATCATTTCAGGTTGGTTACTTAGCTTTACTATTTCATTAGATGATGTCGTTGTTTCATCATTTGTTAGTGGTGTAAGCTATGAAATTTTACCACTGAAAATTTTCTCACTGGTAAAAACAGGTGTTACGCCTGAAGTTAACGCGTTAGCAACAATTATGATTATCTTGTCATTAGGATTAGTCATTCTAAGTCAAGTTGTCGCGAAAAAAGGAAAATAAGTATTGTAAAAAATAATACTTCACAAACAACTTAATACAAAATAGAATACGCCTTGCCTTAAAACAAGGCGTTTTTTATGCCTCTTAAGTAAAGAGAATGTTTACCCTTAACAGGAGAATGATAGAAATGAAAAAATTTGCAGGTCTTGTGACTGCAGGAATCATGACACTTGGCTTAACAGCGAATGCACATGCAACTAATGACACTGTTTACCTTTATACTTGGACTGAATATGTTCCAGATGGTTTATTAGATGAATTTACAAAAGAAACGGGCATCAAAGTTATCGTTTCTAGTTTAGAATCAAACGAAACTATGTATGCGAAATTAAAAACACAAGGTGAAACTGGTGGCTATGATGTTATCGCACCATCAAATTATTTTGTGTCAAAAATGTCGCGTGAAGGTATGTTAAAAGAGCTAGACCACAGCAAATTACCTGTTATCAAAGAATTAAACCCTGACTGGTTAAATAAACCTTATGACAAAGGTAACAAATATTCATTGCCACAACTATTAGGCGCTCCAGGTATTGCTTATAGTACAGATAGCTATAAGGGTGAAAATTTCACTGCTTGGGGTGATTTATGGAAACCTGAGTTTAAAGGAAAAGTACAGTTACTTGATGATGCACGTGAAGTATTTAACATTGCATTATTAAAATTAGGTCAAGATCCAAATACGACTGACCCAGCAGTGATCAAACAAGCCTATGAAGAGTTATTAAAGTTACGCCCAAATGTGCTTTCATTCAACTCTGATAATCCAGCTAACTCATTTATTTCTGGTGAAGTTGAAGTGGGTCAATTATGGAATGGTTCTGTACGTATTGCTAAAAAAGAACAAGCACCTTTAGATATGGTGTTCCCAAAAGAGGGACCTGTACTTTGGGTTGATACATTAGCAATTCCTGCAACATCAAAAAATCCTGATGGAGCACATAAATTAATTAACTATTTATTAAGTGCAAAAGTTTCTGCTCGACTAACAGAAGAAATTGGCTATCCAACATCAAATATCGAAGCATTAAATCTCTTACCAGCAGAAATCACACAAGACCCTGCTATCTATCCAACAGCTGAAGTATTACAAAAAAGCTACTGGCAAGATGATGTAGGTGATGCAGTTGAATTATACGAAAACTATTACCAACAATTAAAAGCAGCAAAATAATCTGTTGTTAAAACGTCAGTAAACAGCTCAAGTGCGGTCGAAATTTCAAAAATTTTAACCGCACTTTTTTCATACTTTAACTTATATCTTTAGATGCTCGTCAATTGAATTTTTAAGCATAAATTTAATATAATAATGCATTTACAATCAATACGTTCTAGCCTACAATTCATTCTTGTCCGTATCCATTCGGCGTCTTCAGGTCAATTAAGTTATGCCCTTAGCTGACACATTTTTTACCCTTTTACGGGAGCCATATTAATGAAAAAACTGACTCGTATTTTAACTGCTGGTGTGATAATGCTGAGCATAAGTAATTATGCAAACGCAGCAAATAATGAAGTTTATCTTTATACTTGGACAGAATATGTTCCAGAAGGCTTATTAGATGAATTCACAAAACAAACAGGAATCAAAGTTATTGTTTCAAGCTTAGAATCAAACGAAACCATGTATGCTAAATTAAAAACACTTGGCAAAGATGGTGGTTATGATGTGATCGCACCAACTAGCTATTTCGTTTCAAAAATGGCTCGAGAAGGAATGCTAAAAGAATTGGATCACAGTAAACTACCCGTAATAGCACAACTTGATCCAAACATGCTTGATCGTCCTTATGATAAAGGGAATAAATATTCATTACCTCAACTATTTGGTGCAACAGGTATTGCTTATAATACTTCAAACCAAAATCCAGAACAGTTTCAATCTTGGGGTGACTTATGGAATACGGAATTCAAAGGCAAAGTGCAAATGCTCGATGATCCTCGTGAACTCTTTAATATCGCCTTATTAAAAATGGGAAAAGACCCAAATACACAAGATCCGATGGTGTTAAAAGAAGCTTATGAAGAATTATTAAAACTACGTCCAAATATTCTCTCTTTTAATTCTGATAACCCTGCAAGTACGTTTATCTCAGGAGAAACAGATATCGGTTTACTTTGGAATGGTTCTGTACGTATCGCTAAAAATGAAGGTGCTACAGTAGACATGATCTATCCGAAAGAAGGAACAATGCTTTGGATTGATAATCTTGCTATTCCGGCAACAGCTAAAAACACAGAAAATGCTTATAAATTGATTAACTATCTATTAAGTGCGGATGTTTCAGAAAAATTGACACTAAACATTGGTTATCCAACATCTAACTTAGAAGCATTAAAACGCCTGCCTAAAGCACTTACAGAAGATCAAGCGACTTTCTTAACACAAGAAGTCATTGATCGTAGCCAATGGCAAATTGATGTGGATAATGCAATTGATTTATACGACGGCTATTACCAAAAGCTCAAAGCAGCAAAATAATCAACCATAGCTTGATTTCAATCACAAAAAGATCTTCTGAATGAAGATCTTTTCTATTTTGTACATTAATATAAGCACAGATATTCAGACAAGGAGAGCTAATATGAATCTACATATTTCAGAGAAAATTAAACAAGCCATTCATCTCATTGAGCCAGAACAACTCGGGCAAGATATATGGCACATTTTAGAAGAACAACATTTTATTGGTTTATTACCACACTTTATTGTTAATCATATTTGTCAAAAACACCATCTTGATCATAAACAGCTTGCATTAAAACTATTACCAATTACAGCTTGTTACTCTCATACTCCTATTTCAAACTTTCATGTTGGCGCTGTAGCTATTGGTATTAGTGGCAATTTTTACTTTGGAGCAAATCAGGAATTTTCAAACACTAACATTCAACAAACTATTCATGCTGAACAAAGTGCTATCTCACATGCATGGGTAAATAACGAAAAATCACTCACAGATATTGTTGTCAACTATACGCCATGTGGTCATTGTCGCCAATTTATGAATGAACTAAACTCTGCTTCCGAGCTTCAGATTCACTTACCTCATAGCCAAAACAACCCATTACAAAAATATTTACCCGATTCTTTTGGTCCAAAAGATCTTAACATCAATCAATTATTGCTAGATGAGCATGACAATCACTTGAATTATCACAGTCAAAATCCACTTATTTTAACCGCACTTAAAGCCGCTAATACCGCACATGCCCCCTATTCTAATTCCTATCATGGTGTTGCAATCCAAACTCAAGATCAACGCATATTCTTTGGTAGTTATGCTGAAAATGCGGCATTTAATCCTAGTTTACCAGCACTACAGGTCGCACTTAATCATCTTTTCTTAAATGGAGAAGAGTTAGCAAATATTCAACAAGTCGTCATGGTTGAACAAGCAAATACATTAAGTTACCGTAAAATGAGTGAAGACTTAGTCGAAAGTATTTGTGCAACCAAATTAGAATATATCGCGCTTTAACAAATGAACTGATTAAAATGTAAATAAAAGTGCAGGTCACATTACCAAAATGTTAACTGCACTTTTTTATTTTCTGAAAATTAAGTTTAGCGCAATAAACATACTATTTTGATTAATTCAGACACAAAAAAGGATAGCCGTAAATTAGCTATCCTTATTTACCTCTATTAGAAAAGCGTTATTTTCCAATCACTTCTAAACCACCCATATATTGGCGTAACACACTTGGTACCGTAATTGAACCATCTGCATTTTGATAATTTTCTAAAATTGCAACTAAAGTACGTCCAACCGCTAAACCAGAACCATTTAATGTATGAACTAAGCGCGTTTTCTTATCCGCTTTAGAGCGGCAACGTGCTTGCATACGACGTGCTTGGAAATCCCACATATTTGAACAAGACGAAATTTCACGATATGTATTTTGTGCAGGTAACCACACTTCTAAATCATAAGTCTTACAAGCACCAAAGCCCATATCACCTGTACATAACAATACTTTACGGTACGGTAATTCTAGCAATTGCAATACTTTTTCTGCCTGCCCAGTTAATTCCTCTAAAGCGTCCATTGACGTTTCTGGCGCAACAATCTGTACTAGCTCAACTTTATCAAATTGGTGCATACGAATTAAACCACGCGTATCACGCCCATAAGATCCTGCTTCAGAACGGAAACAAGGCGTATGTGCCGTCATTTTTAATGGCAAATCTGCTTCATCTAAAATTTCATCACGTACTAAATTTGTTACTGGAACTTCCGCAGTAGGAATTAATGCATAAGGTTGCTGACCTTCTAATGCTTGAGTATGGAATAAATCTTCCCCAAATTTTGGTAACTGTCCAGTACCATAAAGCGTGGCATGATTTACTAAGTAAGGCACATAAGTTTCAGTATAACCATGTTGCTCAGTATGTAAATCCAGCATAAATTGTGATAAAGCACGATGTAACTTAGCAATTTGTGCTTTCATGACAACAAAACGTGATCCACTTAATTTTGCACCGGCTGCAAAATCTAAACCGCCTAAATCTTCGCCTAATGACACATGATCTTTTACATCAAAATCAAAGATTTTTGGATTTCCCCAACGCAATACTTCTATATTATCACTATCATCTTTACCTAAAGGCACTTCATCAGCTGGTAAATTAGGAATTGCCAAAGCAATTTGATTAATCTCTGCTAATACATCGTCTAATTTCGCTTTTGTCGTACTTAACTCAATCCCCATATGCTCCACTTCTGCCAACAAAGCAGAAATATCCTCACCACGCGCTTTTGCCTGACCAATATTTTTTGAACGAGTATTACGTTCTGCCTGTAAGGTTTCTGTTTTCACTTGCAATGTTTTACGTTGGTCTTCAAGTTTAGTTAACAACGTAACATCTAATATAAAATTACGTTTAATTTTTAATTTCTCAGCCACTTCTGCAAGATTATTACGCAATAGATTTGGATCGATCATTTTTTACCTACTTTCATTAAAATTTAGACGGAATTAACCGCACTTTTGCATAAAATTAATCGACTTATTTTAGATCGAATTACACTAATAAACCAGTTTAAAATCAAAGAGCATAAAGATTAAAAACAAAATGCAGTATTCCTCTATCAAAACACGATGAGCTTAAAAAGTTGCAAATTTTTTCTGAATAAATCGCCTGATTTTACTCATAAAAATATGCAATGAAATTCACTTAAAAGACAAAACACTTCAATTAAAAACGAATAAAATCAAGAAGAAAGCGAATTTACTTTAAACAAATAATGAACCGGAATTATCAATTCAGTTTATAGCTGATCAAGCGTTTTAATCAGAGAAAATCTCAATAACGCTTTCTCTTACTTACTTGATCTTGTTGCCGCAACCAATCTAGTTTTTCTTTGATTTTAATCTCCATACCCCGATTGGTTGGGAAATAGTATTGCGTATCTTTGAGAGGTTCAGGGAAATAATTCTCACCTGCGGCATAAGCATTTGCTTCATCATGAGCATAACGATATTCTGCTCCATAACCAAGCTCTTTCATCAAATTGGTTGGCGCATTACGCAAATGTTCTGGTACGTCATAATCAGGTAATTCCTGCGCTTGTTTTTTTGCTTGTTTAAACGCGCTATAAACAGCATTACTTTTTGGTGCAACAGCAAGATAAACAATTGCCTGTGCAATCGCTCGCTCACCCTCAGCCGCACCAACACGAGTAAAACAATCCCAAGCAGCAAGCGCAACTTGCATTGCTCTTGGATCAGCATTCCCTACATCTTCCGAAGCAATAGCTAATAAACGTCTTGCGACATAAAGCGGATCACCTCCCGCAGTGATAATCCGCGCATACCAATATAATGCTGCATCTGGTGCCGAACCACGCACTGATTTATGTAATGCAGAAATCAGATCATAAAAACGATCGCCTTGTTTATCAAAACGGGCCTGGCGTTCTCCTAGAATTTCTTTCAATAAAGTGTGGTCTAAAATTTTGCCATTTTCACTTTCTTCCGCCATGTCAACCATTAATTCAAGGCTATTTAATGCTAAGCGTGCATCACCATTCACATACTCAGCAAGTGTCTCAAGCATATTAGCCTCTAAAACAAATTTTGTTTTACCTAATCCACGGGTTTCATCTTGCAAAGCCTGTTGCAAAACTTGGCTGATATCTTGTGTAGTAAGGGATTTTAGAATATACACTCGAGCTCGAGACAAAAGGGCGCTATTTAATTCAAAGGACGGATTTTCAGTCGTTGCACCAATAAAAATAATAGTACCGTCTTCGATATGAGGTAAAAAAGCGTCTTGTTGACTTTTATTGAAACGATGAACTTCATCCACAAAAAGAATAGTGCGGCGATCAGCTAAACAGTTATGTTTTGCTCGTTCAATCGCTTCTCTAATTTCTTTTATACCACTAGTGACAGCAGAAATTCGTTCTACTTCTGCCTGAATTCGCAACGCGATGATCTCTGCCAGGGTGGTTTTTCCAGTTCCGGGGGGACCCCATAATACCATTGAATGAATATGTCCAGCTTGAATCGCTTTACGCAAGGGTTTTCCTTCACCGATTAAATGCGTTTGTCCACAATATTGTTCTAGTGTCGTCGGTCGCATTCTCGCAGCAAGAGGACGAAAATCATCATGCGTAAAATCAAGGTTCAAGTTCGACATATCCTATTCCAATTTATTTTTTACGCTGGTCGTCTAATTCTACACCTTTTGGCACAGTAAACTTAAACAAGCTGTCAGCCAAAGGCTGGTTAGTAATATTACGCAATACATATAAATTCGATTGTCCATCCTTTTCAATCGTACTGAAATTGCGTAATACCCCCTCGCTATCAATACGAATATCAAATTGTTTGATATTACTGTTCTTTGCTTTTGGCTTTAAAGTAAAAGTATCTGCTTTTTGTTCAACAGAATACTGCGCCCAATGGCTATTATCATCACTAGTAAGCAAGACGAAAGGCGTGTTATTTACTGCTTCTTTTACCCAATTGGCGGTTACTTGCTCGACAAAAGGATCGTAAAACCACAGTGTTTTACCATCAGAAATAATTTGACTTTCTTGTGGCTGTTTATTATCCATACGAAACAAGTTAGGACGTTTAATTTGAATTTGACCGCTGCCTTGCTGCACATTTTTCCCATCAGCTGTACTCACTGTTTGTGCATAATCCGCACTTAATACATTTACTTTAGCTAAACGCTGTTGTAATTCGCTTGCCGCATCAGCCCAAGCCAAACTACTAAAACCAGCAAGCAAAAGTGCGGTCGTTTTTAACAAAATTTTTTGCATATTTACTTTCCTAAAAATCAGAAGAACGTCGTGCTAATATTTCACGCTTGCCATTTTGCATTGGTGAAACAATCCCTTGTTCTTCTAGTTGATCCATAATACGTGCAGCGCGGTTAAAGCCAACTTTAAATTTACGCTGTACATACGAAGTAGAGGTATTGCCCGTGGTAGTGACAAATTCAACGACTTCATCAAATAAATCATCTAAATCATCCGAATCTATCGCTGAACGTTGCGAATCTGCTTCGTCATCATCAGAGCCTTCTAAAATACCCTCGATATAACTTGGCTTGCCACGCGCTTTCCAATCATCAACGACTCGAGCAACTTCATCATCACTCATAAAGGCACCATGTACACGAACTAAATCAGAAGAGCCTGCACCTGAATACAGCATATCACCGCGTCCAAGTAATGCTTCTGCGCCAACCTGATCCAGAATAGTACGAGAGTCAATTTTACTTGCCACTGTAAAGGCAATTCGACTTGGAATATTGGCTTTTATTAAGCCAGTGATGACATCTACTGACGGGCGTTGTGTCGCTAAAATCAAATGAATTCCAATCGCACGTGCTTTTTGCGCCAAACGTGCAATCAATTCTTCCACTTGTTTACCCGCTACCATCATCAAATCAGCAAACTCATCAACAATAACCACAATATAGCTTAACTTTTCCAATGGTGGTGGCAGAGCATCCATTGTATCTCCTGGTCGCCACAATGGATTTGGGATTGGCATATTCATGGCTTCATATTCGTCTATTTTTTCATTGTAACCTTCGATATTACGCACGCGTAATGCAGAAAGTAATTGATAACGGCGCTCCATTTCATCGACACACCAACGTAATGCATTCGCGGCTTTCTTCATGTCCGTCACAACTTCTGTCAACAAATGTGGAATACCATCATAAATAGACAATTCAACGACTTTTGGATCAATCATAATGAATTTGACTTCTTCAGGTTTAACTCTGAACAGTAAACTTAAAATCATCGTATTGACCCCAACAGATTTTCCTGACCCAGTTGAGCCTGCTACTAATAAATGAGGCATTTTAGCCAGATCTACCACCACAGGTTTACCACTAATATCTTTACCTAATGCCATTGAAAGTAATGATTTTGATTGACGGAATTCATCACTGTCTAACACTTCACGTAATGTGACCATTTGGCGATTTACATTTGGCGTTTCAATCCCAATATAAGGTTTACCCGGAATGACTTCTGCCACACGAATTGAACGGAACATTAATGCGCGCGCTAAATCGGTATCAATGCCAGTTACTTTCGCTGCTTTGACACCCGGTTGTAACTCAAGTTCATAACGGGTAACAACCGGTCCCACTAATACATCTTTCACATTTGCTTTAACGCCAAAATTACGCAACTGATGTTCAATACGTTGTGATGTTTCAATGATTTCTTCTTGAGTAATACGATGAGCCTGACTCGGACGATGTTCTAATAACTCCAAACTTGGCATTGGCGTTGTTGGTTTTGCTTTGGTCGTCACTTTCTGCTGCAATGCAGGATGAATAAGTGAATCGCCATAAGACTTATAAATTGGTGCCGCTGGTGCTAAATCATTCTCTTGTAATTCAGGTTCCGCAAAAATGGTTTGTAGTGCATCCTCTGCATTTAATTCTTTTGCGCGTAGTGCCATCTCATCTAGACGTTGTTGTTCTTGGGCAGCGAATTGGCGGGCTAAATCACTTTCTTGCTCGTTAAGTGCGGTCGAATTTTGTGAAATTTTATGTGAAAGTGGAGATAACGAAACTGTCGGCATTTCAGCCAGCTCAGGTGAGAAATCACTGACACTTTGGCGCAATTCTTCTACAGGTGTTAACTGAGGGTTGACTACTGCCGCTGAAAAAACAGGAACGTCATATTCCTCTTGTACACTGACTGTTGGCAAGGAAAGCTCATGTTCAATTGCATAACCACCAAGTTGTGCTTTTTCTAAGCTATCAAATGTAGATGCAGCATCTGATGTTTGCGGTGGTGTTGCTTGCTCAGTATTCAACCCATTAATATTAATAAAGTTTTCGACACTCACTAAAGCAGGTGTTTCCATTTCAACTTGTGGTGGTACATCAATTTGTGGGTCTTCAATTAAGCTAATTTGATTATCAACATCTTTTTCATCTAAGCTTGTATTTTGTAAATCTAAATCTTGCTGCGGGGATAAAGACTGCTCGCCATCTTGTGCTGTTTTATCATCGTTTTTCATGGTCAACCAATGAAAAAAATTGATACATAAACGAATCAGCGAAGAACCAGAGCATAAAATGAATCCAAGCAACGTTAAAACAAAGCCAGATAACATTAAACCAACAAAATCCAGTAGAGGGAAAAATACTGTCACTAAACTGCCGCCAAGTACACCACCGGCTAAATAATAAGGTGAATTCGTCAACAATAAAGTCGCTAATACACAAGAGCCACATAAAAAAATAGCAAAGCCAAGTAAGCCAATAGTTAAACGTGATAGATTAAATTGTGCTTTTCTTTTACTGCGTAAAAAATAAAGCGAGGTGATTAAAACGACGAAAGGAATAAGATGCCCAATATGCCCAAATAACACAAAAAATAAATCAATAAACCAAGCACCTAACGCTCCTGCTTTATTGATCGTTTTTTCGATATAGCTTGAAGATGCCCATGAGTTATCTAATGGGGAATAACTTGACCACGCCGCAATCAGGTAAAGTGCGAAAAGTGCGGTCAAAATAAAGAAAAATTCCAATAAATACTGCTTAGGGGTAAATTTTTCAGAAATTCGTTTAATCATGGTCTTACTTCAGTTGTAAAAAGTTGGTTTGCTTCACTTCTTCCATCACCACATAAGTGCGTGTATCATTCACACCGGGTAAGCGTAACAACGTCGTACCAAGTAATTTACGATACGCTGCCATATCTGCTACCCGCGTTTTTAATAAATAATCAAAATCACCTGATACCAAGTGACATTCCTGAATTTCATCAAGTTGTTGCACCGCAGCATTAAATTCTTCAAACACATCTGGCTTACCACGGATTAAGGTAATCTCCACAATGACTAATAATGGCGAATCTAATAATTCTGGATTTAACAAAGCACGATAGCCCATGATGACACCTTGTTTTTCAAGGCGTTTAACACGCTCTAAACAAGGTGTCGGTGATAAACCCACTTTTTTAGACAAATCAATATTTGAAATTTTGCCGTTACGTTGCAATTCATTCAAAATTTTTATATCAATACTATCAAGTGCTTTCATCAATTTCTTTTCCATTGGCGACATCCTTTGTTGTACTTTTTAACTGTAATAATAATGAGATCATACTATGATATTTAAAAATTATCTAATATCACCAATGCATCAGACAATTTTTTCACAGTAAACACTTCCATATTCTGCACTGTATTTTTAGGACGATTAGCAAAGGGCACAATCGCCCGCTTAAAACCATGTTTAGCCGCTTCGCTAATCCGTTCTTGTCCACTTGGAACAGGACGAATTTCACCCGCTAATCCCACTTCACCAAATACGACTAAATCCTGTGGTAATGGACGATTACGAAAACTCGAAATCAAGGCTAATAACAAGGCAAGATCTGCACTGGTTTCCGTCACTTTTACTCCACCAACGACATTGACAAAAACATCTTGATCAGACATCTGTAAACCACCGTGTCGATGTAATACAGCTAATAATAACGCTAAACGATTTTGTTCCAGTCCAACAGCAACGCGACGAGGGTTGGCTAACATTGAATGATCAACTAACGCTTGAATCTCCACCAATAATGGACGTGTACCTTCCCAAATCACCATCACAGAACTGCCTGAAGTCTGTTCTTCACCACGACTTAAAAAGATTGCGGAGGGATTTTTCACCTCACGTAATCCCTGTTCCGTCATGGCAAATACCCCTAATTCATTTACTGCCCCAAAACGGTTTTTATGACTGCGCAAAGTACGATAACGTGAATCAGCTTCCCCCTCTAATAACAAAGAACAGTCAATCACATGCTCCAATACTTTAGGTCCAGCTAAGGTGCCATCTTTCGTCACATGTCCTACCATCACAATAGCAACTTGTCGTGTTTTAGCATAACGCGTTAAAAAAGAAGCACATTCACGGACTTGAGCAACACTCCCAGGTGAAGATTGAATATCGGCTAAATGCATCACTTGAATAGAATCAATCACAATGATCTGTGGCTTTAACTGATCAGCTAAAGCGCAAATCTGTTCAACTGAAGTTTCAGAGAGCATATTTAATTTATCAGCTGGTAAGCCTAAACGTTTGGCTCGCATTGCAACTTGTTGTAAAGACTCTTCCCCAGTGACATAAAGTGCGGTCATTTTCTGTGCTAAACCACACATCACTTGCAACAATAAGGTACTTTTTCCCGCGCCGGGATGTCCACCAATTAAAATAGCGCTACCAGGTACAACACCCCCGCCCAAGACACGATCTAATTCATTAAAACCACTTGCGAAACGAGGAGTTTCTTGTAGTGAAATTTCTGACAGTGTTTGAATTTTGGCACGAGTTTCGCCGGCATAGCCACTAAAACGATCGCCTTTAGCATTTGTATTCGCAGAAACTAAACGAACTTCACTAATTGTATTCCATGCCTTGCAAGCAGCACATTGTCCTTGCCAACGCGAAAACTCCGCGCCGCAATCATTGCATACATAAGCACTTTTGGGAGCCTTTGCCATAAATTAATGATCCAATGTGAGAGAAATTAAATTGATCATACGTTTTACATATTGTCCTGTTTGCAGTAATTGTTTTAATTTTTCTAAAGCGAGCTGATTATTTTTAGTTTCACTATGTAAACGTATAATGTCACGAATTTGTGTAAACAAATCATTATTGCTTTCTAATAAATCTGCTAATACGTCACCATCTAATCCTATTGTATTTTGCGATAGTTGTTGAGTAAAAATCGTTTCTAATAGCCTCGCATTATCAGTGTAATAATGATACAAATTAAAAAATGCCCCAATGCGCTCTACAGTACGTAAAAAATCCACACTGAAATAATGCACATCAATAGCGAAGGTTTCTTCAATTAGGGCTTGTTCTAATTGAAAAAGCGCACTAAGTTTATCCACTGGATTACGGCTATTTTGTTCAAATTGTAAAAACTCACGCCATTTATCGAGCCAATGACTTACTTCGACAGCTTGTGCATTAGCTAATGCATAACCTCGTTTTGCCTTTGAAGCAGCACTTAAACGCACAGCACTTTCTAAGGTTAAACTACGCACAAAGCGAAGCAAATCAATTGTGCAACCTGATTTTAACTCAAATTCAACTTCACAAATCGGCATTTGCTTTTCACCCGCCACAATCTTCCCCAGATCAAAAGCAACTTCAATAACGCTGCCCTTGCCACATTCAACTAACCACGATTGGCGTTCAAAATCTGTACTGAACACAGGTTGCAAGCTAAGCTGTGCAAAATTTTCCAAATTCACACCGCACTTTTCAACGAGTAAAGTTAAGTTAGGTTCTGCATTTGGCAAAGCAACATTATATTCGGGGCGAATATGCAGTCCCCCTTTCACTTCACCATCTGTTTTTAAAGTTAGCGTATATTGCCCGTTCTGTTGCCGCACACGTAAACCCATTTTTTGAGCTGCTAACAAATGATCAACGGTATCGTAGTAACAATTGCCTAAAAATTGTGTGTCCTGTGCTAACAAACGAAAATGCGTTATTTCTTGGCGTAAAAAATCAACAAAGCTAGGTTCAACCGCTAATTTTAGTTCTATTTCATCACTCATTCTAAAAATCCTTTTATTTCAATAAATTATATAAGTCATAAAGAAGACGAAAAGAATTTAACTTTCGCATTATCCAACAAATACTGAACTTTTTCGATTAAAATCGTGAATTTTTAGCGGACATAAGGTAAGATTCGCCTGAAAAATACATCAACCTCTATTTGGGAGTTATCTTATGGCAATTAATAATATCCTTGGATTATTTGCACATTCGCCGTTAAAGCCATTGCAGAGACATTCAGAAAAAGTCACTGAATGCTGCAACTTGCTTATTCCTTTCTTTGAACATACCTTCCGTGCTGAATGGGACAAAGCCGAAGAATTACGCGCTAAAATTTCAGAATGTGAACGCCAAGCAGACACCTTAAAACGCGAAATTCGATTGAAATTACCTCGTGGTTTATTCATGCCAATTGATCGTACTGATTTACTTGAATTAGTTACTCAACAAGATAAATTAGCTAACTTTGCCAAAGATATCTCTGGGCGAATGATTGGTCGTCATTTTGCCATTCCCCAAGAAATGCAGCCTGAATTTGAAAAATATTTGAAACGCAGTTTAGATTCAATTGTACAAGCACATCGCGTGATTGATGAAATGGAACAATTACTTGAAACTGGTTTCAAAGGTCGCGAACTGGATCTTGTCAATCGAATGATCAATGAACTTGACGCCATTGAAGATGATACAGATCAAATGCAAATCCATTTAAGAAAAATGTTGCTTGGTATTGAATCTCGCTATAACCCTATTGATGTCATGTTTTTATATAAAACCCTTGAATGGGTTGGAGTGTTAGCAGATCAAGCTCAACGCGTAGGCTCACGGATAGAGTTAATGTTAGCTCGTTCATAACCCACCGGTTTATAGGAAGAACAAAAAATGGAACTACTTAATCAATATGGTACTGTGCTCGTTCTTATCACTGCAGTTTTTGGTTTTTTCATGGCATTCGGTATCGGGGCCAATGATGTCTCTAACGCAATGGGAACCTCAGTCGGCTCAGGGACTATTACTGCCAAGCAAGCCATTATTATTGCAATGATTTTTGAATCTGCTGGTGCTTATTTAGCTGGTGGCGAAGTAACAGAAACAATCAAAAGTGGTATTATCGATCCAATGCAATTCGCTGCTACTCCCGATATTTTAGTATTAGGCATGATGGCGGCGTTATTCGCTTCTGGACTATGGTTATTAATTGCCTCACGCATGGGATGGCCAGTCTCAACCACCCATTCTATTGTTGGCGCAGTTGTTGGTTTCGCTTGTGTGACTGTAGGTAAAGAAGCGGTTGAATGGGGAACAATTAAAAGCATTGTCGGAAGTTGGTTTATTACCCCTATTATCGCAGGTATTGTCGCTTATGGTATTTTTGCTAGCACTCAGAAATTAATCTTTGATACTGATCAACCACTTAAAAATGCCCAAAAATACGGTCCATATTACATGGGATTAACTTCATTTATCCTTTGTATTGTGACATTTACTAAAGGTTTAAAACACATTGGTTTACATTTAAATGGCTTTGAAGTGTTTTTAATTTCTTTAGTTATCGGCATTGTCTCTATCGTGTTTTGCCACTTCTATTTCAAAAGCCCAACGTTCATACAAAAAGTACAACGAGGTACTTTTGGTGGAGTTGAAAAAGTATTCAGTATTTTAATGTTATTAACTGCCTGCGCTATGGCATTCGCACATGGTTCAAATGATGTTGCTAATGCAATTGGACCGCTTTCCGCCGTCGTATCAATTGTTGAACATGGTGGACAAATCTTACCAAAAACACAGCTTGCTTGGTGGATTCTACCACTAGGTGCAGTAGGTATTGTTGTTGGTCTGATTGTGATGGGATATAAAGTCATGGCAACAATTGGAACAGGTATTACCGATTTAACACCAAGTCGTGGTTTTGCTGCACAATTTGCTACAGCAATCACAGTTGTACTTGCTTCAGGCACAGGATTACCAATCTCAACAACACAAACACTAGTTGGTGCCGTATTAGGTGTAGGCTTTGCACGTGGAATTGCTGCATTAAACTTAAATGTGATCCGTAATATTATTGCCTCTTGGATTGTCACACTGCCAGCAGGTGCATTTTTCGCCATTATCATTTATTATGTGTTAAGCTTCATTTTTCACTAATCTTGCTTAAAGTGCGGTGAAATTTGACCGCACTTTTCTTTCGTAATTGCTTTATATAGGATATTGTTTTATGCAGAAAATCACCAAAGTCTTACTTTCTTGTCTTTTTCTCGGTGTATCCATTCAATTGGTTCATGCTGAAACCAAATATGTCACAGAAAATTTAACTACATTTCTACGTAAAGGTGCTGGTGAGCAATATAAAATTGCAGGCGCAATTCGTGCAGGTGAACCAGTCACCGTATTAGATCAAAAAGATAAATATAGCTTAATCCGCGATAGTAAAAATCGTGATGCATGGATTTTAACCAGTGAATTAACCTCAACACCAAGTAGCAAAGAAGAAAATCCGCAATTAAAAACACAAATCCAAGAACTCACCATGAAACTTAACCGCTTAGACAGTGATTGGCAACAACGCACCAGTGAAATGCAGCGCAGAGCAAACCAAGCGGAACAACAAAGCAGCCAATTATTAGAACAAAATTCTCAGTTAAAACGTGAATTGGAAATTACTAAAAATAAAAATCGTGATCTAGAAGCGATGCTTGATGCAGGAAAGCGTGAAATTGCGATTCAATGGTTTATTTATGGTGGTTCAGTACTTGGTGTTGGTCTGCTACTTGGTCTTATTATTCCATTAATCTTACCAAGACGTCGCCGTAATAATGGTTGGGCATAATTTCTAAACCAATGCAAAAAAGCAACATTCAAATTTACTTAGTAGGAGGCGCTGTGCGAGATCAGCTCCTCCAGCTTCCAGTCAAAGATCGTGATTGGGTTGTCGTTGGCGCTACACCAGAATATTTAATTGCACAAGGTTATCAACAAGTCGGTAAAGAGTTTCCAGTCTTTCTCAATCCATGTACAAAAGAAGAATACGCACTTGCACGTACAGAACGAAAAGCAGGTAGTGGTTATACGGGTTTTATCTGTGATTTTTCTCCGACTATTTCACTCAAACAAGATTTAATGCGGCGTGATTTAACAATTAATGCATTAGCACAAGATTCAGCAGGAAAAATACATGATTTTTATGGTGGCGTACAAGATCTGAATAATCGCATCTTGCGCCATGTTTCCCCTGCATTTGCAGAAGATCCACTACGTGTTTTACGTGTTGCTCGCTTTGCTGCCCGTTATCATTATCTTGGCTTCAAAATTGCAGCAGAAACTGTTGCATTAATGCAACAATTAACGCAAACAGGTGAACTTTGCCGGCTTACTGCTGAACGAGTTTGGTTAGAAACAGAAAAAGCACTCTTAGAAAAAAATCCCGAAATCTATTTTGAAACGCTACGCCAAATTGGTGCGCTGAATATACTCTTTCCAGAATTAGATGCGTTATGTGGTGTCCCAAATCCAGCTAAATACCACCCAGAAACAGACTCGTTTATTCATACGATGCTGGTTTTAAAGCAAGCTGTCTTGCTCACTGAAAATACACATTATCAGAAAAGTGCGGTCCGTTTTGCAGCAATTTGTCATGATTTTGGCAAAGCATTAACACCTAAAGCCATTCTGCCTCACCATTATGGACATGAAAAAGCAGGCATAAAGCCCATCAGAATGCTGTGTCAACGCTTTAAATTACCAAATACGATTCAAACCTTTGCTGAACTTTGCTGTCAATATCATTCACATGTCCATAAAGCTTTTGAATTACGCCCCGAAACTATCATCAAATTATTTAATGCCTTAGATGTATGGCGTAAACCCCAGCGTTTTGCAGAACTATTAGTTGTTTGTGTCGCAGATAGTCGCGGACGAACCGGATTTGAACAAGCCGCTTATCCACAAAAAGGTTTCCTATGGCACCTTTACCAAACTGCACGGCAAGTTGATGTACAAGCAGTGATTGCTGATGGCTTTGAAAAACAAGCTATTCGCGATGAACTTAATCGTCGTCGCATGCATATAGTTAAACAAAAACGCGCCGAAATTCTACCGCGCTTTACTAATGTAAGTTAAGCTCGTAAAATACCCATAATTTTTAGCCTCCTTTTATGTTATGAAAAAACCATACTTCTTTTTTTCAGTTATCATTAGTCTTATTTTAAGCGCTTGTACGCTTGATACAGAGCGTCCAATAAATATAAAGTATATTGATAAAACAAACCCAAATTGGCAGCAGCACCTCAGTCAAATAAAAAAAATCCAACAATATAGTAATCAAGGACAACTAGGCTACATCAGCACACAAGAACGCTTTTCAACGCGTTTTAATTGGCAATATCAAAATTCAGCAAACTATCTGTTGACTCTTTCATCGACTATCAGTAGCACAACTCTCACACTTGAAATGCATAACAATCTAATGCGTGTTTATGATAATAAAGGCAATCAACGTGCTACACCAGATGCTAAACAACTATTAAAAGAGATGATTGGGGTAGATTTTCCATTAGAACAATTTGCACTATGGCTAAAAGGTCAACCAGATGAAAAACTTGATTATAAAGTTGGAGAAAACCATTTATTAGCAAGTTTTAGTTATCCACTTAACAACAGGATCTGGACAGCAGACTATCTGAGCTACCATCAACAAAATTTACCTTTACCCAAAGATATTTTGTTAAAAACAGAAGGGCAAACCTTGAAAATTCGTATCGATAACTGGAAGTATTAATGCAAAATTATCAATTTTCTACCACACTTTTATCATCACAAGAAAACAAGTTACGTTTTCCCTGCCCTGCTAAACTGAATTTATTTCTTTACATTAATGGTAAACGACCTGATGGCTATCACGAACTACAAACCTTATTTCAATTCCTGAATTTCGGTGACTGGCTAGAAATTGAAATTCGCCAAGATGATAAAATTTATCTTACGCCAGAAATACCAAATTTAAATACCGAAGATAATTTAGTCTATCGAGCCGCTAAACTACTCCAACAAAAAACAGCCTGTAACTTAGGTGCTAATTTACATTTAGATAAAATTTTGCCGATGGGGGCAGGTATTGGTGGCGGTTCATCAAATGCAGCAACGACTTTACTTGCGCTCAATCACCTTTGGAATACCAGATTAACTATTGCGCAATTAGCAAAATTAGGACTGACACTAGGTGCTGATGTGCCAATCTTTGTACATGGCCATGCTGCTTTTGCAGAAGGTGTAGGTGAACAAATTACTTATTGTGATCCACCAGAAAAATGGTATGTCGTATTAAAACCAAATGTGGCTATCTCGACAGCAGCTATATTTTCTGATCCCAATTTAACACGGAATACAGCAAAAAAATCACTGGAACAATTACTCGCGCAAAAATATGAAAACGATTGCGAAAAAGTTGTCATAAATCATTATCCAGAGGTTGAAGAAATACTCCACAGGTTGCTACAATATGCGCCGTCAAGATTAACGGGTACTGGCGCCTGTGTATTTGCTGAATTTAATGATGAAGAAAGTGCTAAAGTAGCCTTTCAAGCCATGCCAAAACAATATTTTGGCTTTGTCACACAAGGATTAAATATTTCACCTTTGCATAAAATGCTCACGCAATTAAGCTAGCTTAATGCAATAACAGACTAACTCAACCATTTTATTCTTTACAATCTAAACCTCGAGGTTCAATTAACAATGCCTGATATAAAACTCTTCACTGGTAATGCAACTCCAGAACTAGCAAAACGAATTTCTGAACGTTTATATCTCTCATTAGGTGATGCGACAGTTGGTCGTTTCAGCGATGGTGAAATCCAAGTTCAGATCAATGAAAACGTACGTGGTAGTGATGTGTTCATTATTCAATCTACTTGTGCACCAACAAATGATAACCTAATGGAGTTGATTGTAATGGTTGATGCGCTACGCCGCGCATCTGCAGGTCGAATTACTGCCGTCATCCCTTATTTCGGTTATGCTCGCCAAGATCGCCGTGTGCGCTCTGCACGTGTGCCAATTACAGCCAAAGTTGTGGCAGATTTCTTATCCAGCGTCGGTGTAGATCGTGTACTGACTTGTGACTTACATGCGGAACAGATTCAAGGTTTCTTTGATGTACCTGTAGATAACGTATTCGGTTCCCCGGTACTCGTACATGATGTGTTAAAGAAAACTGATATAGAAAACCCTATTGTCGTTTCACCAGATATTGGCGGTGTTGTACGTGCGCGTGCGATTGCGAAGCTATTAAATGATACTGATATGGCAATCATTGATAAACGTCGTCCTCGTGCTAATGTTGCTCAGGTCATGCATATTATTGGTGATGTAGCTGGTCGTGATTGTATTTTAGTTGATGATATGATCGATACTGGTGGGACATTATGCAAAGCAGCTGAAGCGTTAAAAGAACGTGGAGCTAAACGCGTGTTCGCTTATGCAACACATGCTGTTTTCTCTGGCTCAGCCGCCAAAAACTTAGCAAGTGATGCTTTAGATGAAGTAGTAGTTACTGATACTATTCCACTTTCACCAGAAATCAAAGCACTGAATAAAGTACGTGTATTGACCCTTTCTGGCATGCTAGCAGAAGCAATTCGTCGTATCAGTAACGAAGAATCAATCTCTGCGATGTTTACCTAAAACACATCGAAACAATGAAGGCGAACCATAGCGTTCGCCTTTTTTATGTATTAGAAAACCATCTTAACTTGATCAAAATAAGTCATGATATTCATAAGAACCTTCCTTAACCTAGACCAATACTGTCAACTATTAGATATTGAAAAGTAAAGTGCGGTCAAAATTTCAATATTTTTGATCGCACTTTAATGTAACAAAGGATCACAGAATAACTATAGCTTTAATTGCCGTTCAACGTCTTTCGCTCTAACTAAGAATTGTTTACGCTCAGCTGTCCCCATTCCACTACTCGTGCCTGGTAATTTCACACTTAATGGATTCACTGCTCGCCCATTAATATGAAATTCATAGTGTAAATGCGGCCCAGTAGAACGTCCTGTATTCCCCGAAAGCGCAATACGTTGACCACGCTTCACATTTTGTCCTGCTTTCACTAACGGACGACTTAAATGCATGTACACTGTTTGGTACTCACGACCATGTCGCATCACAATATAACGCCCTGCGCCATTTGCCTGATATGCTACTTTCTCTACAATACCATCGGCAGGCGCAATAATTGGCGTGCCTACTGGCATGGCAAAATCAACGCCTTTATGTGGGGCAATACGTCCTGTAACAGGATGACGACGATAAGGATTAAAATGAGAAGAAACACGTGCTTGACGCTGCAAAGGATAACGGGCAAATCCTTTACCTAAAGTTTCGCCTTGGCGATTATAATAACGCCCATTGCTGGCTTGAATCGCATAATAGCTTTTCCCACCAGAAATAATGTGAATACCATCCACATTCCCCTGCCCAGTACGCTTGTTATCGATATATTCTCTCGTGACAAGTACTGCAAATTTATCCCCTTTTTTCAGGCGCTTTAAGTTAATTTGCCACTGTAACGCATTTGCAAGCTGATTAATTTGACGTAACTCTAAACCTAATGTTCTTAAAGTCGTATTAAAAGAGCCATCAATTTTGCCTTTTAACACTTCTTTTTTCCACACACTTTGTTTTTTTAAAATTTCACGTTTAAACTTGCCCTCTTCTGTTTTTTCATAAATACGTTCTTCACGTTCAGAAACTAACCAGTTTAAATATTCTAATTCGCCCTGATTATCTAATATCCAATAAAATTGCTGACCAGGCTTAAGATTCTTAAATTCTGGATAGCTCTTTATTAATGCCTCGCTGACATGTACATCTAACCCAGATAGTTCTAGCACATCTTTTAATGTATCGCCCTTAACCACAGTATGACTAAACTGGTTTTTAATGCGCATGGCTTGATCCATCACATCAAACAGATCATTTAAAGCATTGCGTGCTGATTCTGGAAATTCAGCTAATTCATCAATGCTATCAGGCTTAATTTCATCAACTTCATCATCTTTCGCCTCGAGATCATCGTAATACGAAGTCGCATCGAGCGCATTAACATCTAACTTATTTGTCGATACATGCTCCATTTCATCCTGCTTAGATAACGTATTTTCAACAGAAACTGAAGTGGTACTTAAAGAAGAGGATGCAGGGCTAACCGCTGTTGGAGTAAGCTCTGCCGATGCAGGCGTTGTTGACATTAATGAGGTTGACTCACTCACTGCAACGTCATTTGCTGCTGTTTCTGTCTTGAGTTCATTATCTGCTATCTCAAGTGAAGGTTGTGATTGGGTAGAAAATGGTAATGTGTCAAAAGATTGTGATGTACGAGAATCTTCTGTTGCAACAAAAGATTCCGCTCTAACAGAGGGTAAGCTTTCAGGCGGATTAAATGTTGAATTTGATTCAGATGACAAACTTGCCTCTGAAAGCTTATTCGTGGATTCTAATTCAGACAGTTGAGTATTCTCTTGTACTTGACCAGCAACCGAGTTAAGCTTTGGTTCAGATGTCTCTTGTTTATCTTCTAATAAAACACCAGTAATAATTAATAAAATGGCGGCAAAGAAAATCATCGCTTTTACTTGCAACTTTTTTCTTCGTCTCTCTCTTGCTAACTTAACATGTCGCACCATTTTATTCCTTTATTCCTATAATTTCGTTTTATTATGACCAAGCAAATGATAAAAAATTCTACAACTCTTTAAAAAAAGCCAATAAATGCTGAAATTGTATCCATTCTACTCATTTTCATACAGCAAACTTGTTAAACAGCGAAAAATAAGCTATTTTTACTGCAATTTTTAAGCCGTCAAGTCTAGCAAATAATGCAAATTCATTCTATCAAATTACCTCTAGTTGAACTAAAAAATATTAATGTCACTTTTGAACAGAAAAAGGCATTACAAGATATCAATCTTACAATTTATCCAAATTCAATCATTACGATCGTTGGTCCAAATGGTGGCGGTAAATCGACCTTATTAAAAGTGTTACTTAAACTATTAGCACCAACATCCGGTCAAGTGCATTATAGTAAAAATGTGCGTATTGGTTATGTGCCACAAAAAATTCATTTAGACCAAAGCTTGCCTATTACCGTAGAACGATTTTTATCACTCAAAAAAGGGATTTACCCACAAGAAATCCAAGCAACACTGACTTTATTGTCAATTTCTCATTTGAGCACAAATAACATGCAAAAGCTCTCTGGTGGTGAAATGCAGCGAGTATTACTTGCCAGAGCTATTTTAAACAAACCTAACTTATTAGTGCTTGATGAACCAACTCAAGGTGTTGATATTAACGGGCAAGCAGAACTTTACCAATTAATTCATCAAACACAACAAAAACTGAATTGTGCGATTTTAATGGTGTCCCATGATTTAAATATTGTAATGGCTGACACACATGAAGTATTGTGTATCAATCAACATATTTGTTGTGCTGGTACGCCTGAAACTGTATCGAATGATCCCACATTTATTCATTTCTTTGGTGATCAATTTGCTAAGAATGTTGCACTTTATACCCATAAGCATAATCATAAACATGACATACATGGTGATATATGTTGTGCACCCAACTTTACATCACAGCAATGTACACATCAAAAATAACGAGATAAATCATGTTTGAAATTCTTTTCCCCGCTTGGTTAACTGGTATTTTACTTTCTCTGATTACAGCGCCACTCGGTGCTTTTGTAGTATGGCGCAAAATGGCATACTTCGGCGATACCCTAGCACACTCCGCCTTACTCGGTGTGGCACTTGGTATTTTTCTGGAAATTAATCCTTATTTGTCCATTGTCATTTTAACTCTGATTCTTGCTGTCAGCATGGTATGGTTAGAAGGAAAAACACAGTTTTCAGTCGATACTTTGCTTGGCATTATCGCACACAGTTGCTTATCCTTAGGTGTAGTAACGGTGGGTTTATTACAAAACGTACGTGTTGATTTAATGGCATATTTATTTGGTGACTTACTGGCGATGAATTATGACGATCTTATTTTCATCGGATTAGGTGTCACCATCGTGTTAGTCACTTTACTGTATTTCTGGCAACCGTTGCTCTCGACAACAGTCAGTCCAGAATTAGCGCAAGTAGAAGGGATTAATGTACAAAAAATGCGCTTTATTTTAATGATTCTCACCGCATTAACTATTGCACTCAGTATGAAATTTGTTGGTGCATTAATTATTACATCACTACTTATCATTCCTTCTGCAACCGCGCGTCGATTTGCTAAAACACCAGAAAATATGGTGATTATTGCTGTTTTTGTCAGCATGGTAGCAATCAGTTTAGGGTTATTACTTTCTGCCTTCTACGATACAGCTGCGGGACCTTCCGTAGTGATTAGTGCCAGCTTATTATTTTTACTCTCTTTATTTAAAAAAGAGAGAACTTAAAGTGCGGTCGATTTTCTATAAATTTTCAAGATTAAAAAGCGAACATAATATTCGCTTTGTTCAATTAATCGACGATAAAACAAGCGATTTTAGTCCCATCTGCATAGGTTTTTAATGTAGGTTTTTCAATGGCACATTGTGCTGTAGCAAAGCGACAACGCGCATGAAATGCACAACCTTTAGGCGGACTCAATGGGCTAGGTAATTCACCTGTCAACTTAATCCGCTCTCTACGATGTTCCGCTTCTAACCTTGGTGTTGCAGATAATAACGCTTGTGTATAAGGATGGCGCGGGTGACTAAAAATGGTTTTTGTATCGCCTTGTTCAACACAGCGTCCTAAATACATTACCATGACTTCATCAGCAATGTGCTCTACAACAGAAAGATCATGAGAAATAAACACATAAGACAGCCCCATTTCTTCTTGTAAATCCATCATTAAATTGAGTACTTGAGCTCGGACAGAAACATCAAGTGCTGAAACGGGTTCATCCGCCACCACAATATCTGGATGTAACATTAAGCCACGTGCAATTGCAATACGCTGACGCTGACCACCTGAAAACATATGTGGATAACGATCATAAAACTCTGGTTTTAAACCTACTTTCGACATCATCTCCAAGACTTGTTGTTTACGTTGTTGAGCAGACAAATTGGTATTAATGAGTAAAGGTTCTTCTAAAATTGTCCCTATTTTTTTACGTGGATTTAAAGACGCATAAGGATTTTGGAAAACAATTTGAATTTTTTTACGGCGTAATTTCTGCGTCGCGGTATCATTCACTAAAAAGTTTTGCCCTTTGTAAAATAATTCCCCATAAGTTGGTTGTTCAATCATTGTTAGCATTCGACCAAGTGTCGATTTACCACAGCCTGATTCCCCAACAATAGCAAGAGTTTTACCTCGTTCAAGAGTAAACGAAACACCATCTACGGCTTTAACCAACTTTGGTTTACTGAACATCCCTTTTTTGACGGGATAATATTTTTTGAGATTTATCGCATCCAAAAGTGGTGCTTGTAATTGATTTTGTTGCATATTGCTCTCTTTTATTATCGTTATCACACAGCAAGTGCGGGTGTGCTTGGAATCCCTTGTGCATTTAATGGTGTATGGCATTTCACTCGATGACCATTCACAACTTGTGTTTCAGGCTCTTGCTGGCGACATAATTCTGTTGCATACGGACAACGTGGGTTAAGTAAACAACCTGTTGGGCGATCATATTTACCCGGCACTACACCTGGTAAGGATTGTAAGCGAGATTTTCCTTCTGCAAATTCAGGCAGTGCACGCAATAATGCTTGAGTATAAGGATGTAATGGCGTGCTAAAAATTTCTTCCGCTTTACCTTCTTCTACAACTTGCCCTGCATACATCACAATAATACGATGTGCTGCTTCTGCCACTAAAGCAAGATCATGCGTAATCAAAATTAATGCCATGTTTTTTTTACGTTGCAATTCAAGTAACAAATCAATAATTTGTGCTTGAATCGTCACATCCAGCGCGGTAGTCGGTTCATCGGCAATTAATAATTTTGGATTACAAGCAATCGCCATCGCGATCATCACTCGTTGGCTCATACCACCAGAGAGCTGGTGAGGATAAACATCTAAACGAGAAGTCGGATCTGGAATACCCACTAACGTTAATAATTCAATTGTTCGCTCATGTCGCCATGCTTTGCTCCCACCTTGGTGGACTTTCAACGCTTCCATGATCTGATAACCTACAGTATAGCTTGGATTTAAGCTAGTCATCGCATCTTGGAAAATCATGGAAACATCTGCACCTACAATTTTCTGTTTTTGCTTCGCATTCAGTGTAAGTAGGTCACTTTGATTAAAGGCTAACTTGTCAGCATACACACGTCCTGGGTAATCAATTAAGCCCATAATTGCTAATGAACTGACGGATTTTCCAGAACCAGACTCGCCTACAATCCCTAATACTTCACCTTCATTTATCGTGTAGTTAATTCGGTCAACGGCTTTAAACGGGGTGTTTTCATCACCAAAATGAACAGATAAATTTTCTACATTTAATAATGCCATGCTTTTCCCCTTATTGTTTTAATTTTGGATCGAGCGCATCTCGTAAACCATCGCCCATTAAATTGAAAGCCAGTACGAGAGAAAGAATTGCTAAACCGGGAATTGTGACGAGCCAATGTGCTGTTTGCATAAAGCCACGGGATTCCGCTAACATCGTACCTAATTCAGGTGTTGGTGGCTGTGCACCAATACCTAAGAAATCCAATGCAGCAAGTTCAAGAATTGCATTAGAAATGCCCATTGTCATTTGTACAATTAATGGCGCTAAACAATTCGGTAAAATAACAATAAACATTAGGCGAAATACGCCTGCCCCAGCAACACGAGAAGCAATTACATAGTCACGATTTTTTTCACTTAAAACTGAAGCGCGTGTTAAACGAACATAACTTGGAATAGAAACCACAGCAATCGCAATCGCAGCATTGGTTAAAGAAGGTCCAAGAATCGTTACCACCCCAATAGTTAATAATAAACTTGGAATAGCCAACATAATATCGACAAAACGCATAATCATTGTATCAATTAAGCCACCATAATAACCCGCGAGTAAACCGAGAATCACGCCAAAGAAACAAGACAATAAAACAATGGTCAAGCCAATAAACACAGAAAGGCGTGCACCATAGATAATACGCGATAAAATATCACGTCCAATATCATCAGTGCCTAATAAATAAGCACTATTTCCGCCTTCAATCCATGCAGGAGGAAGCAATAAGGCACTGCGATCCTGTGTAATAGGATCAAAAGGGGCGATTACCCCAGCAAAAATACAAACGATTAACACAATCGTAATAAAAGTCAGCCCAATCACTGCACCATGATTTTGTTTAAAATAAAACCAAAATTCTTGTAATGGCGTTTTCGGTGCAGGTGAACTCACTGTGGTTACACTTGACATGTTTCACTCCAATCAAATCAAAATTAAGTATGGCGAATACGCGGATTAACAACGCCATAAATTAAATCAACCGTTAAATTCACTAAAATAATCAGTGTAGCGATAATCAGTACGGAACCTTGTAACACAGGATAATCACGTGAATTAATCGCATCAATAATCCATTTACCAATCCCAGGCCAAGAGAAAATATTCTCAGTTAATACCGCACCAGAAAGCAATTGCCCAATAATTAATCCGACTACTGTTACAACAGGAATTAATGCATTACGTAATGCATGTACAACAACAATTCGAGTTGTATTTAGTCCCTTAGCTTTTGCCGTACGAATATAATCTTCGCCAAGTACTTCTAACATCGAGGAACGCGTCATACGTGTAATGACAGCCAGCGGAATAGTACCGAGTACAATAGCAGGCAAAATTAACGATTTAATGGCAGCTAAGAATGCACCTGGTTCATCAGAATTCCAAGTGTCAATCAGCATAAATCCTGTCTCAGCTTCAATCCAATACTCAGCGGGTAGACGACCCGAAGCAGGCAAGCCCAAAGGTGTGGAAAAATAGAGGATTAAAATCAGCCCCCACCAAAAAATCGGCATAGAATAGCCTGTGAGAGAAAGTGCCGTGACGGTATGCGATATCCAAGAATCTTTTTTTACGGCGGCAATTACCCCTAAGAAAATACCCAAAATTAACGACCACAATAAAGCAAAAAAAGCTAATTCGACTGTGGCAGGAAAGAGCGTAAAAAATTCTTTGAGTACAGGTTCGTTATTACGAAATGAAGTGCCTAAATCCCCTTGTAACACACCTTTAACATAGGTGAAATACTGCTCTGGTAAAGGTCTATCCAATCCAAGTTTTTGCATCATTTCAGCATGGACTTCTGGTGTTAAGCCACGCTCGCCCATGCGAATTTCTATTGGATCACCCGGAATCATGTGGACTAACGCAAAAGTAATGAGGGTTATTGCAATAAATGTTGGAATAACCATTAAAAGGCGTTTAAAAATAAATTGAAACATCGAAGACTCTCTATATTTATAATTTTGAATCCCTGTTTCCTCTCATGAGGAAAATCATCAGCGGTCACACTGAAAATGGAATAAATAAAAATCAATGTAGGATAGCACAAGCCTGATCAACTCGCCCTATCCTATCTTGCCAAATCCTCAAAAATTTGACCGCACTTTCAAAGCTTACTTCACTAAATCAACTAAATAGAAGTTATGTAAACCAAATGGATCAATCACATAGCCTTTCACTTCTTTACGTACTGGGAAGTAAGTAGTTGAATGCGCAATGGTGATCCATGGTGCCTGTGCTTTAAATACGACTTGGGCTTGCTTATAAAGCGCAGTACGCTCAGTCGGATCAGTCACTTGTGCAGCTTTTGTCACAAGATCATTAAATTCTTGATGACAGAATTTCGCATAGTTGGAACCCGATTCTACTGCGGCACAGCTTAATAACGTATTTAAGAAGTTATCGGGATCACCATTATCTCCTGTCCATCCCATCATACCTGTTTGGTGATCGCCTGCACGCATACGTTTAAGATATTCACCCCATTCGTAGCTAACAATTTTTGCTTTTACCCCTACTTTTTCCCAATCAGCTTGTACCAATTCTGCCATACGGCGTGCATTTGGGTTATATGGACGCGAAACTGGCATTGCCCACAAATCCGTGTCAAAGCCATTTTCAAAACCCGCTTCTTTTAATAAGGCTTTTGCTTTCTCTGGATCGTATTCATAATCTTTCACATCATCATTATAAGACCACATTGTTGGTGGAATTGGGTTTTTAGCGACCTGTCCTGCCCCTTGATAAACTGACTCAATAATCGCTTCTTTATTCACTGCATAATTCAATGCTTGACGCACTTTGACATTATCAAAAGGCGCTTTTTTTACATTGAAATTTAAATAACCTACATTCAAACCCGGTTTAGTCAATAAGTTGATATTTGGATCTTCTTTTAATTTTGTAATATCTGCAGGATTTGGATATGGCGCAGCATGACATTCCCCTTTCTGTAATTTGGCATAACGCACTGAAGCATCTGGTGTAATAGAGAAAACTAAGCGATCAATTTTCGCTTTACCTTGCCAATAATTTTCAAACGCTTTAAAACGTACAGAGGAATCTTTTTGATACGAAACAAATTCAAATGGACCCGTACCAATTGGTGCGCTATCTAATTTTTCTGGCGTTTTCGCTTTTGCCATTGCAGCTGCGTATTCCGCAGAATAAATGGAGGCAAAATCCATCGCTAAATTCGCTAAAAATGGTGCATTAGGCACTTTCAAGCTGATTTTCACTGTGTAGTCATCCAGTTTTTCTACTTTATCAATGATATTTTGCATATCCATACCGATAAAATACTCGTAATTCCCGCCAGAAACTTTGTGATAAGGATGATTTGAATCTAATTGACGATTAAAAGAGAAAACCACATCATCAGCATTAAAATCACGACTTGGTTTAAACGCTTTATTACTGTGGAATTTCACCCCTTTACGTAAATGAAACACATAGGTTTTACCATCATCTGCCACGTCCCATTTTTCTGCTAGTGCAGGAATCACATTCGTGGTACCACGCTCAAATGTCGTTAAACCATTGAACATGGCTTGTCCAGAAGCATCAATAGTTGCACCATCAGTACCAAGCACAGGGCTTAAATAAGAAGGTGAGGCTTCAGAACAGTAAACAAATGTTTTCGGACCCGCTGCAAAGGCTGCTGTCGAAGTCATCGCTACTGCGATAAGAGAGAGTTTGGTTAATTTTTTCATTTTTCACTCCAAGATGTTGTTGGTTTGGTACCAAACAGTACCTTTTGTTTGCATATGCTTTTACGAATATGGCAAGTTTTAAATCAAATAGCAATCCCTAATGTAAACAAAATGTGAAATAACGTGGATTTTTATTGAATCTTTTTCAAAAAAAAAGCCATATTTTTAGATAAAACTCATTATTTATCTCTAAATATGGCTATACATAGATTACAATTTTTCTATTTGTGACATTCAAAATAGCATTTTTATCTATTTTCTAAAAAAATTTTAGCATAAAACACAAATATTGAATTTTTAAGTCTTATTTTTAGCATTAACAACTAAAATTTTGTTAAAACAGACCGCTCTTTTATCCTATTCTGTTGGACGTACGCCGAGTGTATGACAAATTGCATAAGTCAATTCACTGCGGTTTAACGTATAAAAATGAAAGTCTTTCACACCTTCACGAGAAAGTACACGCACCATATCCATCGCCACGCTCGCAGCGACTAAGTTACGTGTTGTTTGATCATCATCTAAACCCTCATAGTTTTTAGCCAACCAAGCAGGAATTTTGACATTAGTGAGTGCTGCCATTTTAACCAGCTGTTTAAAATTAGTGACAGGTAAAATTCCCGGTACGATCTCCGCATCAATACCAATTGAAGCACAACGGTCACGAAAACGTAAATAACTGTCAATATCAAAGAAAAATTGAGTAATCACATGGTTTGCCCCTGCATCAATTTTACGTTTTAAATTAATCAAATCTGCTTGAGCAGATTTCGCTTCTGGATGGACTTCAGGGTAAGCCGCAACTGAAATATCAAAATCGGCTACAGAGCGTAATAATGCGACTAAATCAGCCGCATAAAATGGCTTTTTCACATAGCCTGCTGGCTCATCACCACGTAATGCAACAATACGACGAATACCGCTCTTCCAATAATCTTTAGCAATTTCAATTAATTCTTCTGCCGTCGCATCAATGCCAGTCAAGTGAGGAGCTGCTTCTAATCCAGTTAACTGCTTAATATTTTTCACGACTGAATGCGTACGATCGCGCTCACCTGAATTCGCCCCATAAGTCACCGAAACGAATTTAGGTTTAAGCACTTTTAAACGATGAATAGAATCCCACAAAATCGTTTCCATCTTTTCATTTTTAGGTGGAAAAAACTCAAAGGATACGTTGATCCTCCCGTCTAAATCTGCAACATGTTGATTAAGTGTATCAATCTCTTTCGCGTAACTCATCATTCACCTCATGAACAAAATTATTTTTAGATGTCTATATGGCTAAATTAAAGAGAAAAAGCGATTATGTCAATGCTAAAAAATTTCATTCAATCAATGAATTCGATTCATAATCGAACTGAGTACTGGAATTTGTACTCACAATATGAATTGGTTATACTTTGCATTATGTAAATCACGTCGAAACAGACGGAGTAGGGAAAACATGAAGAGAAAAGCCAAAATCACCCTTATTTTATCCAGTATTACGCTTGCCTTAGCTATTACGGCACAATATTACACTAATCATAAAATTAATCGCAGTTTACAAAGTTTTCCTTACCATTTAAAAGATCAGCTAACATTACATGTGACGGAAAAAAATGCGAATTTTTTCCAACGCGAGTTAGTTTTTAGTCTTGAAGATGATAAACAACGTAAAACAGATATTATTTCAACAAAACTCACCGCACTTCCTTTTACGATTATTGCTGAATCTCATGTCCCTGAACCACTTATTAGCGAGTTAAATAAAAAACTCAATATCACTATTGATAAAAATAGTATTAACAGCAAATTCTCTGTCGTCGGTGATTATTTACAGTCCAACATCGTGACCCAATTTAGAGATCTCGCGAACAAACCACAAGATCTACAAATTCATATTAACTATGCGGCAAAAACAAAATCAATGGAAATCCAAAGTCAGCTTTCTGGCTTTAACTATGATGCCAAAACGAAATTCGACGGCTTAACTGGGCAATATGTGTTAATTCCAACTGGTGATCACCAATATGATCTGGCTGAGTTAGAATTAAAAGTAAAAAGCGCAGACATTTACTTATTAAATGGCGAAAATACCAATATTAAACTAGAACAGCTGAACTACTCACTGAGTAAATCCTTAAATGAACAACATTATGATTTGAGTACAGAATTTAATAGCAAAAAAATCAATATCTCAAACAAAAATAAAAGTTCAGAACAAGATCAAACTGACATTGATGAATTTGTTTTCTCATCTAAACATACACAAATTCCCAATAGTCTAAGCTTCTACCGTGAATTCAGCAATATCATTGAAGAAAATAAAACCTTACCAGAGGCCATTAATTTACTCATTGATACGCTATTTAATAATGATACTGTCGAAGCAAAAGTGACGATGAAAGCATTAAGTCTGCCAGATAATCCTCACCAAAATAAATTTCTAAAACTAAAAGATCTTGCTCTCTCTTTTGAAGCAAATAATAAAGATCGCCAAAATATTAATGCAGAACTAGCACTCAATGCTAAACAAATCATACTAGACGGAGATGGAAAAGAAGCATTAACAATCAAAGGATTATCTGCAACACATAAACTCGATCAAATAAACTTAACTGATCGCTTAAGTTTGCTCCCATTCTATACTGATCTATTTAAAAATACGTCAACAATGAAGACCTTCCCAGAGAAAGATAATCCCGTTTTCATTGAAAAATTAAAACAAAGCTTAGATAATTTTAACGAAAAACGTGAATTTACTCTCAATATAGATGCACTGAGCTATGCCAATACAAAATCAGAAAAAAAATTGGCGTTCGACAAGCTCAACATGACATATTTTGAGGACCAACAGCAAGCTAAATATGGCTATACCTCGACGTTTTCTATTGAAAAATTTGTCGATAACGCTCTCGGATTACAAGTCAACGATTTGAGTAATCGAGTCCCATTTCGTCTATCACCGCGTACAACACCTTCACCATTAGACTTATGCTATGACAATAGTTATCGAATGTTGTGTGTATTCTATCTTTCAGAAAAAACCTACCAAAAATGGCAAAAAAGTTTTATCAAAGAAACGGCACCAACAATTCACAATGCAGAACTTAAAGCTGCTTTGGATACATTACCTAACAGCCAAGCTTATCCGATTAGTGCTAACTTCACCATTGGCTTTATGCCATCTGAAAATGAAATGATGTCTTTCAATATTATCGATATGCTACCCAACTTGATGAATGCGAATGTGGATATTAAATTAACACTTGCAAAAGGCTTGATCAAAGACGCTCAAACGTTGCTTCAAATAGACTCTAAAGAGCGACGCGTTTGGGATATGTTACATGTTTTCGTTAAACCAAATGATCAACTCGCGCCTTATTTTATCGAACAAAATGATAGTTATGTCATGCATTATGTGCAACAAGATGATGTTAAAACAGTTAATGACCAACCATTTGATGACATAATGAATAAACTCAATTCATCACCAGAGCCAAAAACGAACGATGAATCATCTTCTTCTTTTGAACAGTCAAGTTCTGAATTGCCATCAACATTAGAACAAGAGAATCAATCTGTTGTGCCGTAAGCAAAAGTGCGGTCTGTTTTTGCCAAATTTTTAAAATAGACCGCGCTTTTTATCTCAGTTAAAGCTTTCTACTTTACAAAGTACAAAATCCTCCTACAATATTGCCCTTTAATTATTCACTACAGTGAATACCTGACTTGTAATCAGACTAACGGAAAAACGATGACAACTTTCACTCCAGAGCTACTCTCACCTGCTGGCTCATTAAAAAACATGCGCTATGCGTTTGCTTATGGTGCAGATGCCGTCTATGCAGGGCAACCACGCTATAGCTTGCGTGTACGTAATAATGAATTCAATCATGCTAATTTAAAAATTGGGATTGATGAAGCCCATGCGCTAGGCAAGAAATTCTATGTTGTGGTTAATATTGCACCACACAATTCAAAATTAAAAACATTTATTCGTGATTTAGAACCCGTGATCGCAATGGGACCTGATGCTCTTATCATGTCCGATCCCGGTCTTATCATGTTGGTGCGTGAACATTTTCCGCAAGTAGCCATTCATCTTTCTGTACAAGCAAATGCAGTTAACTGGGCATCAGTGAAATTCTGGAAACAAATGGGCTTGACTCGTGTGATTCTATCGCGTGAACTTTCACTTGATGAAATTGCTGAAATTCGCCAGCAAGTACCCGATATGGAAATTGAGGTATTCGTCCACGGCGCATTATGTATGGCGTATTCAGGGCGTTGTTTGCTGTCAGGTTATATTAATAAACGTGACCCAAATCAAGGCACATGCACCAATGCGTGCCGTTGGGAATATAGCGTGACAGAAGCGAAAGAAGATGACATCGGCAATATTGTCAATGTGGGCGAAGAAATTCCAGTGAAAAATGTCGCACCAACCCTTGGTGAAGGTGATACCACTAGCAAAGTATTCTTACTTGCAGAAAGCCAACGCCCAGAAGAGCAAATGTCGGCCTTCGAAGATGAACATGGTACTTACATCATGAACTCCAAAGATCTACGTGCTGTACAACATGTGGAAAAACTGACCGCACTTGGAGTACATTCACTTAAAATTGAAGGGCGGACTAAATCTTTCTATTACTGCGCAAGAACAGCACAAGTGTATCGCAAAGCGATTGATGATGCGGTGGCAGGTAAACCATTTGATGAAAGTCTGATGCATACGCTAGAATCTCTTGCACACCGTGGCTATACCGAAGGTTTCTTACGTCGTCATACACATGATGAATATCAGAACTATGACTATGGTTATTCGATTTCTGAACGCCAACAATTCGTTGGTGAATTTACAGGCAAACGTAACGTACAAGGCATGGCAGAAGTGGCCGTCAAAAATAAATTTTTACTTGGCGATGAAGTGGAAATGATGACACCGAAAGGTAATATTGTGTTTAAAATTCAACGTATGCTCAACCGTAAAAATGAACAAGTGGAAGCTGGTTTAGGTGATGGACATTTCGTATTCTTAGACGTACCAGAAGATGTACAATTAGATTATGCGCTGCTCATGCGTAATTTAGTCAATACCAATACTCGTCAGCCTCACAGCGCATAATCTCTCTATTCAATATAAACCAAAGGCATGCATTCATTTGCATGCTTTTGCTTTGTATTAGTCATAAAAAATAAACATGACATTTGACAATAACAACTCCCTCCCACATAATAAAAATACTTATTATAAGTTAACTTATAATAAGCAAACGTACACAATAAACACGAGGAGAGTAACATGTTTGAATTTGAGCAAAATATCAAAGGGTTAGCCAAAGCCGAAAGCGTTTGGCAATTATATGTGAATGTGAATAAATGGGCGCATTGGGATAAAACAATTCGCTCAGTTAGTCTTTCTGGTCCATTCAAAAATGGCACTGATGGTGTCATGTATATGCAAAATAAGATGAGTATTCCTTTTACTATTATTGAATGCACACCGAATAAAAGTTTTACTACAAAAGCAGAATTAGGTAATCTTTGTATTAATTTCGTTCATCGATTAGAACAAAAAAACAATGACATAATCATTTATCATAAAGTGATTATTCAAAGTGAAGATGAACAACAAGCAAAAATGCTTGGTAATAAATTATCCCATGACTTAACTGAGAGCTTACAAAACTTAATTCACTTGGTAAATCAAGAATGAAATATTCTCACTACAAAAAGACAGAGGAAAGCACGGGACTCTTGTTTTGGCAAACGACCGTGTTATGGCAAAGAAAAATTAAAGAGGTATTACAACCTTTAGATCTTACTCATACTCAATTTGTTATTTTGGCTGTAGTCGAAGAATTGTCCGAAAAAGTGGATGAAATCACACAAAAAATGATTTCCGATTTTTCCATGATTGATGTCATGACAGTTTCCTCAACAGTAAGATTGTTGGAAAAAAAGCATTATATTGTGCGTGTACAAAGCAAAAATGATACCAGAGCTTACTCTATCTGTAATACAACACAAGGAAAAGAGCGACTTATCCAAGCTATTAAGCAGGTAGAAGATGTAGACAGTCAGTTCTTTTTTGCCAACAAGCAAGCACTCACACAATTCCAAGAAGAGTTACGCACGTTGATTAGTAACAATACAAATTCCGTATAAATTTTTAGCAAATCATATTTCTATAAATTTGAAATATGATGAAGTTCATTTTTGTTAAAAAAATGTTGCATTTGTTATTTTTATGTATATAATCTTGCTCATACCCTAAAAAGTATGACTCCAAATATATTTTTGCCCTTTCATATTGAAAGGGCTTTTTTTTGCCTTGCATCAGACTAAATCAGTTCTTCGCATAAAATACTGGATTTTTCCTTGTACAATGTCCGAATTCACAATAGACTTACGCCCACCTTTTTTAGATAACTGTGATAACAATTTTTATGCGTGTTGCTGATTTCAATTTCAACTTACCTGATGAGCTTATTGCTCGCTATCCTAAAACTGAACGCACATCTAGCCGTTTACTCCAACTCAATGGTGAAAATGGTGAAATCTCACATCGCACTTTTGCGGATATCATTGATCAAATCAATGCAGGCGACTTACTTATTTTTAACAATACACGAGTTATTCCAGCTCGGATGTTTGGTCGTAAAGCCAGTGGGGGGAAAGTAGAAGTCTTGGTAGAGCGGATTTTATCTGACACGCGATTTTTAGCTCATATTCGTTCCTCAAAAGCGCCAAAAGAAGGGGCGCAACTTTGGCTGGGTGAAGATAAGTTAGGTGAAAATAATGGCGTAAAAGTGTGCATGATCGCACGTCATGACACTTTATTTGAACTCGAAATTACAGAAAAACAGACCGCACTTTTAGATGTCCTACAACAAATTGGACATATGCCTCTCCCCCCTTATATCGATCGCCCCGATGAGGAAGCCGATAAAGAACGTTACCAAACGGTTTATAACAAAGTCCCCGGTGCAGTGGCGGCACCAACTGCAGGTTTACATTTTGATGATGCATTATTAGCACAACTAAAAGCCAAAGGAGTGAATTTCGCCTTTGTCACACTACATGTCGGCGCGGGTACATTCCAACCTGTGCGTGTTGAACAAATTGAAGATCATAAAATGCATGCAGAGTATGTCGAAGTGCCAGCCGAAGTTTGTGAGGCAATTATCGAAACTAAACGGGCGGGTAAGCGTGTCATTGCAGTAGGTACGACCTCTGTCCGTTCCGTAGAAAGTGCTGCTTTGGCTGCCGAACAACAAGGGAGTGCACAATTAATTACACCTTACTTTTCTGACACCTCAATTTTTATTTACCCAGGTAAAAAATTCCGTGTAGTGGATTGCTTAATTACTAATTTCCACTTACCCGAAAGTACATTAATTATGCTAGTGTCGGCATTTGCAGGTTATAAACATACAATGACAGCCTATCAAAGTGCGGTCGAAAATCGCTATCGTTTTTTCAGTTATGGCGATGCGATGTTTATCAACAAAAATCCGAATGTCACTGGATTAGATTAATGATTTTTGTATTTGATTTGGACGGGACAATTTGCTTTGATGGTAAACATATCCCATCTGAAATTGAAATTGCCCTTGAACAGTTGATGATCACAAATCATCAACTGATTTTTGCTTCCGCCCGTCCTATTCGAGATTTGCTCCCGCTTTTAAATACTGAACTAAAGCAAGCCTTATTAATTGGTGGTAATGGTTCAATTACACAAGTAAACCAGCAAATTCAAGCCAATAATCCTATTGCGCATAACGATTTCAATCAAATAAAGCAATGGATTCAAGAATATGATTTAGATTACCTCGCAGATGATCTTTGGCACTATAGTAAACGTATTCGCCAACCTCATAGTATTGAGCATAAAATTGACAGTGCAAAACTCGCTGAAAACCGACCGCTCTTTACAATTCAACACCCCATCAAAACAATATTGCTCAATCTTTCTACAACACATTACTTTTCTTTAAAGCAGAATCTCAGCCAGTTAGATCTAAATATCATTGAACATACAGAACAAAATGGCTCATTTAATCTGGACATTACTGCAAGTCGTATCAACAAATACAATACGTTAACTAGATTAATCGGGCATGAAAAATATATTGCATTTGGTAATGACATCAATGATTTTGAATTACTACAACATGCAACTTATGCGGTTTGCATTGGTAATTTTGCACCATTACAATCAGCTGCGGATATAACGCTACCCGCAAATCCAACGCTTATTGCCGATAAAATCATACAATTAATAGCGAATGATGGCTAATTAACCCATTGAATCATCATCTTACATACCGACTCATCCCAAGCTCATAAACCTTAAATGTTGACCACTGCTTATGGTTCATTTCTAATGTACTAGTGTTGATTGTGTAAAAACATTGACGATATTAAAGACTAAAAACCTATATATCCCATATAGTTAAATTTTGTTACTCTCTATTGTTGTTATAGAAATGACGATACGTGTTGGCTGCGGAAATTTGACTTATGCGTACTGAGCACATACAATGCGCAACATAATTATGCGTTTCATATTTTTATCCTCATATTAAAAATATAACGTTTGGATCAACTAAACAAAGCAACCCAACAGCAACAATTGGCAAACTAAATTTTAGCAGATCCACCACTGTTCTCACTTATACCCAGTCAGAACATTGAAAAAAATCATAGTATAAAGCCTGTTTATTGACACAGGCTTTTTTATTCATAAAACACTTCGAACTGTTTATTCGTTGAAAGGAAATTAAATGAAATACGAACTTGATAAAACAAGTGGTAATGCAAGACGTGGACGCCTTGTTTTTGAACGCCCGCAAGGAACCTTTACGGTTGAAACCCCTGCTTTTATGCCCGTTGGTACTTATGGCACAGTAAAAGGCATGACCCCAGAAGAAGTCCGTGCTACTGGCGCAGAAATCTTATTAGGCAACACTTTCCATTTATGGTTGCGCCCAGGTCAAGAAGTCATGCGCAAGCATGGTGATTTACACGATTTTATGCAATGGCATCGTCCAATTTTAACTGACTCAGGCGGCTTCCAAGTCTTTAGCTTAGGTAAATTACGTAAAATCACTGAAGAGGGGGTGAAATTTCAAAATCCAATTAATGGTGAACATATTTTCTTATCACCAGAAAAATCGATGGAAATCCAATACGATCTTGGTTCAGATATTGTGATGATTTTCGATGAATGTACACCTTATCCAGCCACTTTTGACTACGCCAAAAAATCGATGGAAATGTCATTACGCTGGGCAAAACGTAGTCGTGTTCGCTTCGATGAACTGGGTAATAAAAACGCATTGTTCGGTATTATTCAAGGTGGCGTTTATGAAGAATTGCGTAAGGTTTCAGTAGAGGGCTTAGTGAATATTGGTTTTGATGGTTATGCCGTTGGTGGCTTAGCTGTTGGTGAACCTAAAGAAGATATGCACCGCATTTTAGAATATGTTTGTCCACAAATTCCTGCAGACAAACCGCGCTATTTAATGGGTGTTGGTAAACCTGAAGATCTAGTCGAAGGCGTACGTCGCGGAATAGATATGTTCGACTGCGTCATGCCAACTCGCAATGCTCGTAATGGTCACTTGTTTGTCAGCAATGGCATTGTCAAAATCCGCAATGCCAAATATCGCGATGATACAACGCCATTAGATCCTGAATGTGACTGCTATACTTGCAAAAATTACACTAAAGCTTATTTATACCATTTAGATAAGTGCAATGAAATTCTGGGTGCAAGATTAAATACCATCCATAATTTACGTTATTATCAACGTTTAATGGCTCAAATTCGTGAGGCTATCGAACAAGATCGCTTTGATGATTTTGTACATGAATTTTACGCTAAAATTGGTAAACCTGTTCCACCAATGCAATTGGACGCTCAACATGCTTAATCTGTCACCGCAACAATTTGTGACTTGGGAGCAACCGATTGAGATGCTTTACGCTTGCCATAGTAAAGTCAAGCGTTTTTGCCATCAATTGAGTATATTACCTAGTTATTTGGCAGAACACGGCTGTAACCAAGCAGTAAAAAATGATGTCCAACAAATTCTGACTTATTTTAATCAATCTGCGCCATTACATCACCAAGATGAAGAAGATGATTTCTTTCCTGCATTACTAGCAAAAGCCCCACAAGTGCGGTCAGAAATTGAAAAATTAGCAGCGCAACATAGCCTATTGCATCAAAATTGGGCAGAATTATCCGTGCAATTGAGCGCATTGCTAAGCAATCAACGTGCCAACATTGATGTTGAGCTTATCAGTAAATTTATTGCAAGCTATGATGAACATATTGCAATTGAAGAACCACTATTTGAACTGGGTAAACAGTATTTATCTATTGAAGAATTAAATAGTATGGGCAAAATCATGTTTGCACGTCGTTGCGTAAAATAAGCAAAGGGCAAGTAATATGGATTATTTTCTTGATTTAACCTCATTTACTTGCCCTTTACCTCTGCTAATGAGCCAAAAAGCATTAAAGCAGCTTAATCCAGCAGAAACGCTCACGCTTATACTTAATAATGAAAGCACGATAAATGATATTAAATTACTTTGTCAGCAACAAAATTATCAATTACTGAACATTGAACAAATCAATCGTTGTGCTTATCGCCTAACCCTTCAAAAATAATGCCAATTCCTTTCACTTCACCTGATTTTATGGTATTTTTAGCAAGCGATTTTTTCGTCAAATTTATGTTTTAATTTTACTTTTAAGAAGGGAAATAACAAATGGAAGCTCAACAAGGTAGTCCAATGTCAATGTTATTTATTTTCGTGATCTTCGGATTGATTTTCTATTTTATGATTTATCGTCCGCAAGCAAAACGTAATAAAGAACACAAAAAGTTAATGTCTGAGTTAGCAAAAGGTACAGAAGTATTAATCTCAGGTGGCTTAATTGGTCGTATCACCAAAGTATCACCAGATAGCGACAGCATCATCATTGCATTAAATGACTCTACTGAAGTCACCATCAACCGTAACTACGTTGTTGCAGTGTTACCAAAAGGCTCATTAAAATCTTAATTTTTTCATTCCTAAAGGGAAAACTATGTTAAATCGTTACCCTCTTTGGAAGAACCTAATGGTGATCCTTGTGATCGCCATTGGTGTTTTATATTCTCTTCCAAATCTTTATGGTGAAGATCCCGCTGTTCAAGTTTCAGGAACGCGAGGACAAGAAGCCAATACACAAGTGTTTAGTGAAGTACAAGCTTTATTAAATCAAAATAAGTTAGAAACAAAATCAATTATCTTAGAAAACGGTTCTATTCTTGCACGTTTTCACAATACCGACGATCAACTTCTCGCCAAAGATAAATTGTCTGAAAAGCTCGGCAATAGTTATTCTGTTGCACTTAATCTTGCGCCTGCCACACCAAAATGGTTAACTTCAGTAGGTGCCTATCCAATGAAATGGGGTCTAGACTTACGAGGTGGAGTTCGCTTCTTAATGGAGGTTGATATGAACTCTGCTTTAACTAAGCGTCAAGAACAACTACAAGATGCGTTACGCACTCAATTACGTAAAGAAAAATATCAATATACTGCAATTAAATCGGGTGATAATTTCAGCACCTTAGTCACGTTATTAAAACCAGAACAATTAGACGATGTACAACGTTTCTTGCGTAAACAACATCACAATTTAGATATCAAAGCTATCTCAGACAATACTATTTCTCTAGAACTTTCTGAGGCAGCATTGAGTGAATCACGTGAAAGTGCAATCGAACAAAACTTAACTATTTTGCGTAAACGTGTTTCAGAGCTAGGTGTTTCTGAAGCAGTTATTCAGCGCCAAGGTGCAGAACGCATTGTGGTTGAATTACCCGGTGTACAAGACACAGCTCGCGCAAAAGAAATTTTAGGAGCAACAGCAACGTTAGAATTTCGTTTAGTCAATGAGAATGTTAATCTTGATTCAGCAACACGTGGTTTTGTACCAAATGATTCTGAAGTGAAACTTGATCGTCATGGTCGCCCAGTCGTACTTTATAAACGTGCAGTACTCGGTGGTGAACACATTACTAATGCGAGTTCAGGCATTGATCAACAAACTTCACGTCCACAAGTGAGTGTAACTTTAGACAGTGAAGGTGGTGAAATCATGTCACAAGCGACTCGTTTGAATCTAAAAAAACCAATGGCAACCTTATATGTTGAATATAAAGACAGTGGTAAAAAAGATGAAAACGGTAAAGCTATCTTAGAAAAACATGAAGAAGTCATCAATGTTGCAACAATCCAAGGGCGTTTTGGTAGCCAATTCCAAATTACTGGAATTGATAGCCCAGCAGAAGCATTAAATCTTGCGGTGCTATTACGTTCTGGTGCCTTAATTGCGCCAATCCAAATTGTTGAAGAGCGTACAATTGGACCATCACTTGGTGCAGAAAATGTCCGTCAAGGATTAGAAGCGAGCTTCTGGGGACTGTTGGCTGTTATTGTGTTCATGACCATTTACTACCGTAAATTTGGTCTGATTGCCAATATTGCACTTATTGCGAATATTGTGTTAGTCGTTGGCTTAATGTCATTACTGCCAGGTGCGACCCTTTCTATGCCAGGTATTGCAGGTATTGTATTATCGGTGGGAATGTCGATTGATGCGAACGTACTTATCTTTGAGCGTATTAAGGAAGAAATTCGCCATGGTAGACCAATCCAGCAAGCAATTCATGAAGGATATTCTGGTGCATTTACCAGTATCTTTGACGCAAACTTAACTACTATTTTAACCTCAATTATTCTTTATGCAGTGGGTGCTGGACCAGTCAAAGGTTTTGCAATTACGCTCGCACTTGGGGTAGGTATTTCCATGTTTACCGCCATTGTAGGCACTCGCGCTATCGTAAATTTCTTATACGGTGGCAAGCGCGTAAACAAATTGTCGATTTAGCGAGGATATTGTGAGTTTATTTACAAATAAAAAAGAAACTTCTGAAGTCGGAAATATCAAACTACCATATCGTTTAATTCGCTTTATGGATTTTCGTAAATGGGGCTATCTCGTTTCTGTGCTGGTCATGGTTGCCTCTATCTTCTTCATTGTCACTAAAGGCTTTAATTGGGGGCTAGACTTTACTGGTGGAACAGTGATTGATATAAGCTTTTCACAACCAGCCGAATTAGATAAAGTACGAGTAACTTTAGAGCAAAATAGTATTCAAGGTGCCATCGTACAAAATTCAGGTAGTGTAAGAGATATTATTATTCGCTTACCCGCAGCAATTAGTGATGCCAATATCGGTAACAATGTGAAAGAAATGCTTGCAGTTGCAGTAGATAAAAATGTGACAGTACACAGTATTGAATTCGTTGGTCCAAACGTAGGTGAAGAATTAACACAATCTGCTATTTATGCCACTTTGGCTACCTTACTCATGTTACTAGTCTACATCGGTATGCGCTTTGAATGGCGTTTAGCTGTTGGTGCTGTTGCTTCACTAACACATGATGTAATTGTCACACTTGGTTTCTTCTCGCTATTGCAAATTGAGATGAATCTGACTTTCGTTGCAGCAATCTTAACGGTTGTGGGTTATTCATTAAATGATAGTATCGTCGTATTTGACCGTGTTAGAGAGAATATGCGTAAGATCAGACGTACCGAAGTCATTGATATTATCAATATTTCGCTTTCACAAACTTTATCGAGAACCTTAATGACGTCAGCAACAACAGTAATTGTTGTCGTATCATTATTGGTCTTTGGAGGACCAAGTATCCATAGCTTCTCTGTTGCGTTATTAATTGGGATTGGCTTTGGTACTTACTCTTCTATCTTCGTCGCTATCGCGTTAGCTTATGATTTGGGTTTAAAACGTGAACATATGTTACCGCCAAAAATTGATAACGATGATTTAGATGATATTCCATAACAAATTGTTTTTAAATCGGAAAAAGGTGAAACATCTGTTTCACCTTTTTTATTAAGCAACCAAGTTAAAATAATAATACAGCTTGACGACTTCAATAAATCTATGGACTAGTAAGATGAAATTACCATTGAAGAAACAAGATGCTATATGTTAAGCAAAAGTGCGGTCTGTTTTAGCAAAATTTTGCTTTAATGGTTCAAAATCAGAAAAGATAACGGCACAAGCACAATCCACAAAATTCCCGCAAAACAGACCGCACTTTTAAAAGCAAGCTGTGTTGTTTTATGTTGAAAATGTTGTATGCCTAAGTGTACACCAATGAATCCACCAACAAGACAAAGTAGCCAAAACAGGTATTCAGCAATACGCCATTGTTGTTTAATTGCATGCTGCTTATCTTTATACATCAAAAAATAAGCGGTGACATTTGCCACCGCGAAATAAATAAACATCCAAAGCCAAAGATTAAGCATAGACAGGAAGGCGCTGACAAACTGCTAAAACCTTTTCTTTTGTTTCCGCAATCACTTGTGTTTCATTTTCCTTACCCATCGCATCTAATACATCACACATCCAGCCTGCTAATTCAGCAGACTCTGCTTCTTTAAAGCCACGACGCGTAATTGAAGGTGTTCCCACACGAATACCTGAAGTCACAAATGGTTTTTGTGGGTCATTTGGTACCGCATTTTTGTTTACCGTAATGTTTGCACTACCTAATGCCGCATCTGCGGCTTTACCCGTTAAACCGTGACTGACTAAATCCACTAAGAATAAATGGTTTTCTGTACCATTTGAAACCACGTTATAACCACGCTGTTTAAATACGTCTACCATTGCTTTAGCATTTTTCACCACTTGTTGCTGATATATTTTATACTCAGGCTCAAGTGCTTCTTTAAAGCAGACTGCTTTGGCTGCAATTACATGCACTAATGGACCACCTTGATTAGCAGGAAACACCGAGCTTTGTAATTTTTTATACAGTTCTTCATCTTTTGCTGCCGAAAGAATTAAACCACCACGAGGTCCACCTAAAGTTTTATGCGTTGTTGTGGTAACAACATGTGCATGTGGTAATGGGCTTGGGTAAACACCTGCCGCAATAAGACCAGCAACATGCGCCATGTCAACGAAAAGATAAGCGCCCACTTCATCAGCAATTTCACGCATTTTTGCCCAATCAACGACTTGAGAATAGGCAGAGAAACCCGCGACAATCATTTTGGGTTTGCATTCTAACGCCTTCTGACGAACATCTGCATAATCAATTAAACCGTCAGCAGTGATACCATATTGTACAGCGTTATAGATTTTACCCGAGAAGCTCACTGATGCACCGTGCGTTAAGTGCCCCCCGTGTGCAAGGCTCATACCTAAAATCGTATCATGTGGTTGTAATAATGCGCCATAAACAGCCGCATTTGCTTGTGAACCTGAGTGAGGTTGTACATTGACATAATCTGCGTTGAATAACGCTTTTGCACGATCAATTGCCAATTGCTCAACAATATCCGCATACTCACAACCACCGTAATAACGCTTACCCGGATAACCTTCCGCATATTTATTAGTAAATTGAGAACCTTGCGCTTCCATAACACGAGGGCTAGCATAGTTTTCAGATGCAATTAATTCAATGTGTTCTTCTTGACGGCGATTTTCATCTTGAATTGCTTGCCATAAAACGGGATCGTAATCAGCGATGTTCATACTTCTTTTTAACATTATGATTTCCTCTTTAAGTAAAGATGATTGTGAATTTTGTTAGTGTACAGGTTTATAGCGTATTTTTTAATTAAAATTTAGTCGGAATTTTTTCATTGTTTTAATGAAAAAAATTCATCATGCCAAATTAGCCTTTTTGTTGCTCTCTCGCTACGGCTCGATAACCAATATCACGACGATAAAAACGCCCTGTCCAGTTGACTTTTTCAGCTAAGCTTAACGCTTGTTGTTGCGCATCATAAACGCTATCACCTAATGCGGTCACACATACCACACGTCCGCCATTTGTGACTAATTTGCCTACTTTATTTTCCACACCAGCCAAGAAAACTTTTTGATTTTCGACCGCACTTTCAAGCCCTGTAATCTCATCGCCTTTGCGATAATCACCTGGATAACCTTCTGCTGCCAATACAATACCAAGTGCGGCTTTTTCACACCAGTGTGATTTTTTCTCATCTAACTTACCATCACAAGCAGCAAGGCAAAGCTCGACTAAATCAGACGTTAAACGCAACATAATTGGCTGGGTTTCGGGATCACCAAAACGACAATTAAATTCGATTACTTTTGGCTGACCATTTGGCATAATCATCAGACCAGCATAAAGGAACCCTGTATAAACATTACCCTCTGCCGCCATGCCATTTACTGTTGGATAAATCACTTCCTGCATAATGCGCTCATGAATTTCTGTGGTTACTACTGGTGCTGGTGAATAAGCTCCCATACCGCCTGTATTCAACCCAGTATCATTTTCACCTACACGTTTATGATCTTGACTGGTTGCCATCGGTTCTACATTTTTACCGTCCACCATCACAATGAAACTGGCTTCTTCACCTTCTAAAAATTCTTCAATCACGACACGGCTACCCGCTTCACCAAAGGCATTGCCTGACAACATATCTTTCACTGCGGCTTCAGCTTCTTCTAATGTCATCGCCACAATCACGCCTTTGCCTGCGGCAAGCCCATCAGCTTTAACTACAATTGGCGCACCCTTTTCACGTAAATAAGCCAACGCAGGCTCAACTTCGGTAAAGTTTTGATATTCAGCCGTTGGAATGTTATGACGCGCTAAAAAATCTTTGGTAAAAGCTTTGGACCCTTCTAATTGCGCGGCGGCTTGAGTTGGTCCAAAAATTTTCAAACCAGCTGCACGGAATGCATCTACTACGCCAATAACAAGTGGCGCTTCTGGTCCAACAATCGTTAAACCAACCTTCTTCTCTTGTGCAAAAGCGACTAATTTTTCAACATCTGTCGCCGAAATAGCTATGTTTTCAACTTTATCTTCCAACGCCGTTCCCGCATTACCGGGAGCCACAAAAATTTTACCTGCTAATGGTGATTGTGCTACTTTCCAAGCAAGAGCATGTTCACGACCGCCATTTCCGATGATGAGAATATTCATAATGTTTTCCTGTATTGGTTTATTTCATTCGGTTACTTTTCTTTACGGAAGTAAAGAAAAGTAACAATCCATCCTAATGTCTAAAATGACGCATTCCCGTCAATACCATCACCATATTATGCTCATCTGCCGCATCAATGACCTCTTGATCGCGCATTGAACCACCAGGGTGAATAACACATTGAATGCCCACTTTCGCAGCAGCATCAATACCATCGCGGAATGGGAAGAATGCATCAGAAGCCATTACGCAACCAGCCACTTCCAAACCTTCATCTTGTGCTTTAATTCCCGCAATTTTGGCAGAATACACACGACTCATTTGTCCCGCACCAATACCAATCGTTTGATTATTTTTGGCATAAACAATCGCATTGGATTTGACAAATTTCGCTACTTTCCAACAAAATAATAAATCTTTTAATTCTTGCTCTGTAGGTTGACGCTTACTCACCACTTTTAAATCGGCAAGCTCAACCATACCTAAATCGCTTTCTTGTACTAACAAGCCACCGTTTACTCGTTTAAAATCTAAACGTTGCTCTGCTTGCGCCCATTGACCACAAGCTAAAACTCGCACATTTTTTTTCGCTTTTAATAATATTTTTGCTTGTTCAGACACCGTTGGCGCAACGATCACTTCTACAAATTGACGATCAATAATAATTTGTGCCGTCTCCGCATCAAGTTCACGGTTGAAGGCAATAATGCCACCAAATGCAGAGGTTGGATCGGTTTGATAAGCACGATCATAAGCTTCCAAAATATCTTTACCTAAAGCCACACCACATGGGTTTGCATGCTTCACAATGACACAAGCTGGTTCAACAAAACTTTTTACACATTCTAGTGCGGCATCTGTATCTGCAATATTATTGTAAGAAAGGGCTTTACCTTGTAATTGCGTTGCCGTTGAAACAGAAGCTTCCTTCACTTCTTTTTCCACATAAAATGCCGCTTTTTGATGACCATTTTCACCATAACGCATGGTTTGTTTACGGATAAAATTTAAGTTTAAAGTACGTGGAAATTGACCGCACTTCGCTTCCGTATCTTCTTCCTCTGCCACAAAATATGGTTTGACTAATTGACCAAAATAGTTCGCAATCATTGAGTCATATTGTGCGGTGTGCTCAAACGCCTTAATAGCAAGATCAAAACGCGTTTCTAAAGTTAAGCTGTTTTGGTGCTGATCCATTTCTGCCAGAATCGCTGAAAAATCCTGATTATTGACCACAATCGCTACATCTTTATGATTCTTTGCCGCAGAACGTACCATTGTTGGTCCACCAATATCAATATTTTCAACGGCTTCTTCTAAGGTACAATTCGTTTTTGCTACCGTTGCTGCAAAAGGATATAAGTTCACCACAACCATATCAATAGCATCAATACCATGTTGGCTCATCACCGCATCATCCGTGCCACGACGACCTAAAATACCACCATGCACCTTAGGATGTAAGGTCTTCACACGCCCATCCATCATCTCAGGAAATCCTGTATAATCTGATACTTCGATTACGGGTAAGCCATTATTAGTTAATAATTTTGCTGTGCCACCCGTTGAAAGTAATTTCACACCACGTTGCACTAGGCCTTGGGCAAATTCAACGATACCAGTTTTATCTGAAACGCTCAGTAATGCCTGACGGATAGGACGATTAGCTTGCATTGAAAAATCCTTAAAATTGAGAGTTAAAAATGAGTCATAAAAGAGAAGCACGCATTATAACGCAAACGTTTGCGCTTGTGTGAAAATTTTCAATAAAAAAACGGTCTATTTCCATCTACTGAAACAGACCGTTTTAGCTTATGAAATAGAAAATTAGCCTTTATTATGTCTATTATCAAATGCAAACGCACCTGCACCAGAAACTACAAAATAGCAGAAAACTAAAGCATAAAGCGCCGCTAACTCACCTTGATTAACTACTGGTAACAATACATTTTCTACTGAAGCATGTATGAAAAAATAAGCATAGGCCATTTGACCAGACAACATAAATGCTGCTGGACGAGTGAATAAGCCAAGTATAATCAAAATTCCCCCTGTAATTTCAATTAGCCCACCAATCCCATAAAGTGAAAAAAATTCAACTGCCCCATTACCGCCAGCCATAGAAATAGGGAACTCAAAAAATTTCGCGGTACCATGTAATAAAAACATATAACCAGCAATAATACGTAATAAGGCTAACATATAAGGTTGAAATTTGTTTAATGAATCCATTTTGCTTTCCTTCAATCAATAAAAAAGGTTAACTTCAATTCTATTCGTTGAACTAAAGTTAACCCTATCTTAACAATCATCTAAAAAGCAAAAAACCAGTAAACAAGAAAAGGATTTTTTACTTTAAGTTAATAATTTACATTTGAAAACTAAGGTTTAATTTGTTGTAACCAAGTAGCAAAAGGGGCCGCTTGCATAAAACCTGTCACTCGGCTTCCCACAATTTCATTGCCTTGCTGATCAAAGAAAATAAGTGTAGGTAATCCGATAACTTGTAACTTCTGTAATAATTCACGATTTTGTTCCGTGTTTTTCGTCATATCCACTTGCAATAATAAAATATGCTCAAACTGCTTTTGTACTAGTGGATCAGAAAAAGTATATTTTTCAAATTCTTTACATGCCACACACCAATCTGCATACAAGTCTAACATAGCCATTGCTTTAGGATTTTGTTGTAACACTTGTTGTAACTGTGCATAACTTGTGACTGACTGAAACGGCACATGTTGTGAAATTTCTAATTTTTTAACCGCACTTTTTCCTAACACCTCACTCTGCAATGGAAAATAATAAACTTTACCTAATACTAAAGCTGCAAAAAGTACGAACCAAATCCAACGACGATGTCTCAATTGAAATAATAACCATAATACAAAGCCAACAGCTAAACTAAACCATAGATGACTTTCTATATCAGGAAAAACACGAGAAAGTAAGAATACAGGTAAGGCAAGTAATACAAAGCCAAACGCATTTTTTACTTGAATCATCCAATCACCAGATTTTGGTAAAACTTTATTGCCAAAAACAGTAATTAAAATTAACGGCGTTCCCATACCTAACGCTAATAAATACAAAGTAATCGCCCCAGTAAATAAATCGCCACTTTGTGCTACATACAGTAACGCCCCCGACAGAGGCGCAGAAGTACAAGGCGAGGCAACTAAGCCTGCAATCATCCCCATCACAAACACACCACTAAACGCACCACTTTTCTGTTGCTGGCTATACTGCGTTAATTTCGTTTGTAAACGGCTTGGTAGCTGTAAAGTGAATAAACCAAACATCGATAGTGCAAGCAAAGTAAAAATAATAGCAAGCGCAACTAAAACATAAGGGCTTTGTAGTGCGACTTGAAATGGCAAGCCTATTGCCGCAACAATCAAACCAAGTAAAGTATAAGTCAATGCCATTCCTTGTACATATGCGATACTGAGTCCTAATGCGCGTGTTGTTGAAGGTCGCTGATTAGCACCAATCACAATCGCAGAGAGCAAAGGCAACATCGGGAGTACACAAGGAGTAAATGCAAGACCTAAACCAAATAAAAAGAACCAAAATACGGCATACTTACTTTGGAATAAACTGGCAGCTAGGCGATCTTGTTCTGCTAACACGGGTGGTTGAAGTGCGGTCGATTTTGGCGAAGTTTCAATCTTTTCTAACACATTTGCTGTAAATATTGGATTGATATCAACAACTTTTGTTTCTGGTGGGTAACAAAATCCAGTTGTACAACCTTGATAGCTGATTTGTAATTGAGCATGCTGATTAATTTTTGATAGAGGAACTTGTAATATCACGTCATTACGATAAATTTCCACTTCACCAAAAAAATCATCTTGGTACTTTTCGGCAGCAGGAAAATCTATTTCGCCGAGTCCAACATTGATCCCGTTAATCTCGAAAGATTGCTTATATAAATAGTAGTTTTCCGCAATTAACCAATTCAGTTCAATCATTTCTGCTTGTTGGCTACTAGAAAAAATAAATGCTTGATCTGCACTTAAAAAACGTGGTTTTTTATCAAAAAAACTAGCTTGTGCCATTAATGCCACTGACAAAAGCAATAAAACTGAGAATATTTTTTTCATAAATACATCATTACAACGAAAATTCATAAGTTACATTCTAGCATAAGCCACTTTCAAATCTAAAAAATATTCAGTAAATAAGCTAAAATTCAGCTAACTTATTTTTTTTATAAAAATAAGTTTTGATCAGGACAGAAAATTATTGTAGGATAGCCTTTATAGTGATATTCCTCAAAATAAACCCATTTTCTGACTACAATGTTGAGGAAAAACTCATCCAAAATATCACGTTATTCACAATTTTGTATGTAACTTAAACGAGCATTCAGCTCTGCTTATTCCCTCAATAACCTCACTCTATTGAGGGATTTTTTTATGATCTAGGTCATGAAATGACTATCTAATTTAACAAAACTCACTTTTTCTATTGTTACAATTATGTTGCAACTATACAATGAGCACGTTAATTTTGTTCTTATCTTGCTAACAAAATTATTAACTTTTAGAAAATTGTAATAGGAAATACAAATGGGAACGCCACAAATTTTAATTGTTGAAGACGAAGCAATTACAAGAAATACGCTAAAAAGTATTTTTGAAGCTGAGGGTTATGAAGTATTTGAGGCTGCAGATGGTGCACAGATGCACCGTATTCTGTCTAATAAAGTCATTAATCTTGTCATTATGGATATTAACTTACCTGGTAAGAATGGTTTAATGCTTGCACGTGAATTACGTGAAACAACTGATACAGCATTAATGTTTTTAACCGGACGCGATAATGAAGTCGATAAAATTTTGGGTTTAGAAATTGGTGCCGATGACTATATCACTAAACCATTTAACCCGAGAGAATTGACTATTCGTGCAAGGAACTTATTGCAACGTACCATGCAAGAAAATACGAAAGAAGTGGCACAAACTATTGATCAATATCGTTTCAATGGTTGGACATTAGATCTCAATAGCCGGACTCTAATCAATCCAGAAGGTGAAGAATATAAATTACCACGTAGCGAATTCCGCGCTATGTTACATTTCTGTGAACATCCAGGCAAAATCCAAACGCGTGAGGAATTATTGAAGAAAATGACGGGACGCGAATTAAAACCGCAAGATCGGACTGTTGATGTCACTATCCGCCGTATTCGTAAACATTTTGAAGATCATCCAGCAACACCCGAAATCATTACCACAATTCACGGTGAGGGCTATCGTTTCTGTGGTGAATTAGAATAAAAATTTAACAAAGAAAAAGCCTACCAAAGTACTTTTGGTAGGCTTTTTAATTACCAATAAACAACTATCTTTATTTAAGCATTATCTTCTTTTCAAATCATAGACGGTTAGACTTGCTTTTTCTGCCAAAATCAATCTACGATAATGCCTAAACTTTGCCAAATTTCATCCACTCGTTTAACAACCTCAGGATCTTTTTTAATTGGAATGCCCCACTCTCGTTGAGTTTCGCCTGCCCATTTATTGGTTGCATCAATCCCCATTTTTGAACCTAACCCAGCAACTGGCGAAGCAAAATCAAGATAATCAATAGGCGTATTCTCTACTAAGGTTAAATCACGTACAGGATCACAACGCGTCGTCATTGCCCAAATTACATCTTTCCAATCACGTGCATTCACATCATCATCACAGACTATGACAAATTTCGTGTACATAAACTGGCGTAAAAATGACCATACCCCCATCATCACACGTTTCGCATGTCCCGCATATTGTTTCTTAATCGTGACCACAGCTAACCGATAAGAACAGCCTTCAGGCGGCAAATAAAAATCAACAATTTCAGGAAATTGTTTTTGCAAAATAGGAATAAAAACTTCATTTAGTGCTTCCCCTAATACTGCGGGTTCATCTGGTGGACGCCCTGTATAAGTCGAATGATAAATTGGATCCTTACGCATCGTAATATGGGTAACAGTAAACACAGGGAAGTACTCTTGTTCATTATAATAGCCGGTGTGATCGCCATAAGGACCTTCAAGTGCAGTTTCATTTGGATCAATATAGCCTTCTAACACAATTTCTGCACTCGCAGGTACTTCTAAATCATTACTGACTGACTTAACAACTGCCGTCTTAGTTCCGCGCAATAATCCAGCAAACGCATATTCTGATAACGTGTCAGGTATAGGCGTTACTGCACCTAAAATTGTCGCAGGATCAGCCCCCAACGCCACAGACACAGGAAAAGGTTTATCTGGATGTGTTTCTTTCCACTCTTGAAAATCTAATGCACCACCACGATGCGATAGCCAACGCATGATTAACTTATTTTTAGCAATTAATTGCTGGCGGTAAATGCCTAAGTTTTGACGTTTTTTCAAGGGACCTTTAGTAATAGTTAATCCCCATGTAACCAACGGTGCGACATCGTCTTTCCAGCACTGCATAATCGGCAATTTGTACAAATCAACCTCATCCCCTTTCAAAACGACTTGTTGGCAATCAGCTTTGCCCAATACTTTCGTTGGCATATTTAATACTTGTTTAAACTGCGGTAAGCTAGATAAAAAATCTTTAAATCCTTTTGGTGGTTCTGGTTCTTTCAAAAAAGCCAGCAACTTGCCAACATCACGTAATGCTGCAACATCCTCCTGCCCCATCCCCATCGCTACACGTTTTGGGGTACCAAATAAATTACACAAAACAGGAATAGCAAATCCTTTTGGGTTCTCAAATAACAGCGCAGGTCCTCCCGCACGTAACGTGCGGTCAGAAATTTCCGTCATTTCTAAATAAGGATCGACTTCTTGTTTAATACGTTTCAATTCACCACGTTGTTCAAGTAAATCCAAAAAATCACGCAAATCTTTATATTTCATGTTTATTACCTTTTTATTTCAAAATTTTGCAAAAACAGACCGCACTTTTAATCGGCTATCTGCAAAACGACATGTGCTAATACTTAAACACACTTTGATTAAGCGCTGCAACATGAATTGCACTAAGCTGGTTATATTATATCAATCCATCTAGTTTTGCTATCTCAACAAAGTTTAGGTAGAATTCCCCAATTCATAGTTGATAAAACGGATAATCATGACAAAGAAAAAAGCCAAAGTAGCCTCAAATACGATTGCGCTAAATAAACGTGCAAGACATGACTACTTTATTGAAGATGAAATCGAAGCTGGGCTTTCATTACAAGGCTGGGAAGTTAAATCAATGCGCGCAGGCAAAGCTAATATCAGCGACAGCTATATTATTTTCAAAAATGGCGAAGCCTATTTATTTGGTGCAACAATTCAACCATTAAGCCTCGCCTCGACACATATTGTGTGTGATCCTACTCGTACGCGTAAATTGCTATTAAACCAAAAAGAATTAGCTTCTTTATTTGGTAAAGCGAATCGCGACGGCTATACTATTGTTGCTCTCTCCCTTTATTGGAAAGGTGCCTGGGCGAAAATAAAAATTGGTTTAGCCAAAGGGAAAAAACAACATGATAAGCGTGAAGATATTAAAGAGCGTGAATGGAAAGTCACTAAAGATCGGATCATGAAAAACGCTCGACTTGGTTAAAATAACAATTAAAAAAGCCTTGTGACTGTATCTACAAGGCTTTTTTACGCACTTAAACAGAAATTACTCAACGCCAACCATAACAGAAGTTGCTTTGATAATCGCATAAGCTTCTTTGCCGACTTCAAGTTGTAATTCTTGTGCCGCAGCAAGAGAAATTGTGGAAGTAATGATGTTACCCGCACCAATATCAATACTCACTACCGCATTTACTGCTCCTTTTTCTAAGCCAACAACTTTACCTTTCAATTGGTTTCTTGCACTGATTTTCATTATGTTTTTTCCTCTTTAAGAATTAAGTGAATAAAATTCAGTAAAAATGTGTCTTGATTATAACCAATAATAAAAATCAAATAATCACTCTTTCTAGGTTTTATCAAATAAAATCAAAACGCTAAATCCACTAATAATGCCTTGCGAATTTTTTACATTTTCTAACTGTACTTGATAATGGTGTAATTCCGCAATACGATGTACGATCGATAGCCCCAGCCCACTGCCCTTATCATTCTGCCCCGCAGGACGATAAAAACGTTGACCTAATTTCACTAAATCAGCCTCACTTACCCCTTCACCATTATCCTCAATTAATAATCTATCTCGCTGTAAAATCACTTTAATTGTACTGCCATCTGGGCAATATTTAATAGCATTATCAATCAAATTACGCACCATCAAAGATAATAATAATGGTTGTCCTTGCATAATTGCAGGCTTAGAAATCAATTCAAATTGCAACTCAATTTGACGTTTTTGTGCAGCAAAATATCGCTCTCCTATTAATGAAGTGACTAAAGCTTGCCAATCTACATTTTCAACACTTTCTAATTCATTTAAATTATCTAAACGTGAAAGCGTTAATAATTGGTCAATTAACTGGCTCGCACGATCAATTCCTTTAGTTAGATTCTCTAGCGCTTCCTGTCGCAACGCAGCATCATCACCAACAATTTGTGCCACCTCTGTTTGAACCCGTAGTGCTGCTAAAGGGCTTCTTAATTCATGTGCTGCATCAGAAGTAAAACGCCGTTCGCGCAGTAACATCGTTGCCGTACGATCAAAAAATTGGTTTAAGTTCTGTACTAATGGCAAAATTTCTTTCGGCAAATGTGCTGTTGCAATTAAAGTATTATCATCTGGACTACGTTGTTCTAATTGCTCACTGACCCGTCTTACACTTTGTAATTCACGCGTGACTACCCAAACAATAATCCCTAATAAGAAAGGCAAACTAGCAAACCAAATCCACATTTGACCAAATACCATCTTATTAATTAAATCATTGCGATAATCTAGCTCCTGCCCTACAGCAATGACTAGACGCCCATTATTTACAGGTAACCAAAAAATACGCCATTTATCATCATCACCTAAAATATGGTTTACTGAAAAACCTTTTTTAGGCGTAAAAATAAAATTATCGCCATTATGACCATCACTTAATAAGATGTTGCCATCTTGTGTAAATACTGCAAAACCAAGCGCATCATCATCAAAACCGACTTTCTTAAACTTCACTGGCTGATACTTTGAGGCTCTATTCTCAATTAAAATATTACGTAAATTCGACGAAGCTAAACGTTGTGCAAACAGTACTTGTTGCGCATCAAATAGTTCATTAACTTCCTTGCGAACTTGAAGCCAAGCCACGGCTGTGGAAATAAGCCAAGTCGCTAATGCAGTCAATGACAGCACAAGAATTAAACGAAAACGCAAACTTTTATTTGAAATCACCCTTTTTTCCAATGATTCAGAGCGCGTCATCATTTTTCCCCAATGCATACCCAACACCATGTACTGTACGAATAAATTGCTTACCTAATTTTTGGCGTAAATTATAAATATGCACTTCAAGGGCATTGCTACTCACTTCATCATCCCAAGTGTACAATTTTTCTTCAATTAATGTACGAGCTAGAACACGCTCTTTATTGAGCATAAATAATTCAAGCAACTTATATTCCCTTGTTGTCAGTGATATTTCTTCATTTTTTAAAAATACTTTACGTTGATTTGGATCGAACTTCACTAAACTGTGTTCAATTACAGGATTAGTTTGTCCATAACGACGGCGAATCAACGCTTGCAAGCGCGCAACAACTTCAGCCAAGGCAAAAGGTTTACATAAGTAATCATCTGCACCACGTTGTAACCCAGTAATACGCTCATCTAAAGTATCGCGTGCTGTCAAAATCAATACTGGTACGTCATATTTTTCTCGGCGCCAAATTTGCAAAATATCAAGCCCATCCATTTTTGGTAAAGTCAAATCAAGCACGACTGCATCATAAGGTGCACTTTTCACTGCTTCTAATCCCGTTTTTCCATCTTTAAACCAGTCCACCGTAAAACCTGATTTAGTTAACCCTGTCTGTATCCCATTACCAATCAGCGTATCATCTTCTATTAATAAAATTCGCATATTTCACACCGCACTTTTTCGCTCAATTCAACCAATTGTACACAAAATAAGCATACAAATCTCAATCAAAATCAAACATAACAAACAAAACTGAAGAAATACTTAATAAATTTAATATTGATAACCAATTGTATTGAGAATGACAACCATAATAAAAACTGCATCAAAACTGACCGCACTTAGCTTTTCTCTACTCATTTTCGATATAACACAATTTTTTAAAAAAAGTTGTAAGAAAAAGATAATAGGCGCGACTAATACCCCAGAATAAGGAAATTCAATAAGAAAAATTAAAAAAAGTTGTAAGAAAAACATTTTTAATTCGACTAATTCAACGTAAACGGATTTATAAGGACAAAAACAATGGATAAACAGAAATGTTATTTTCAAGCAGTAAGCACAGGGACTGGCTTGTTAGGTTTACGCCTTTTTCTCGCTTGGGAGTTTTTTGAATCGGGTATGGAAAAGTTGAATGGAGAGAACTGGTTTATGGAAGTACAAGATAGCTTTCCATTCCCATTCAATTTACTGCCAACAGATTTGAGCTGGCTATTAGCAATGAGTGCAGAATTATTACTACCAATATTTCTTGTACTTGGCTTAGCAACTCGTTTTAGCACTTTAAGTTTAGCAATTTTAACCGCTGTTGCATGGTATACCGTACATGCTGGAGCAGGTTATAACGTGTGTAGCAATGGTTACAAAATGGCATTAATTTACTTAGTGGCACTACTACCATTATTTACGCAAGGAGCAGGGATGCTTTCTTTAGACTCTCTATTACAGAGAAAATTTTCAACCAAAAATTGGTTGAAGTTCCTTTAATCATTTAGTTCAACACAATTAATAATAGGAGATTTAAGTATGAAAAAATTAGCAACTTTAGCAGCATTAGCAGGCGCATTAACTATGGCAGTTTCAGCACCAGTAAGCGCAGAAACTAAAATGGCAGATAAAGCTGAGCAATGCGTAGAAGGCAAATGCATGAAGACTAAAGCTGGTGAAGGTAAATGTGGCGAAGGTAAATGCGGCGCACATGGCGACAAAGCAAAAGCTGGCGAAGGTAAATGTGGTGAAGGCAAATGCGGCGCACATGACCATAAAAAAGCAAAAGCTGGTGAAGGCAAATGTGGCGAAGGTAAATGCGGTTCTAAATAATCTTATTTTGCTGGTGTAACGTTTTTTGCACCAGCGCTTTTTCAAAATTAATGGAGTCAATACGATGTTAAAAGGTGCAGGATTGGGCTATCGTCGCGACTTAGCCGATGATTTTTTATCACTTCCAACAGAAAATGCAATTCAATTCATGGAGGTCGCTCCTGAAAACTGGATAAAAATGGGTGGTGCAGCACGCTATAAATTTGATCAGGCTGCTGAACGTTTTCCATTAGCAGTACATGGATTATCACTTTCTCTAGGTGGACAAGCTCCTTTAGATCGTGAATTGTTAAAAGGCATTAAAACATTGATGACACAATATAATTCAGTCTTTTTCTCTGAGCATCTAAGTTATTGTGAATGTGAAGGTCATCTTTACGATTTATTGCCGATGCCATTCACAGATGAAGCAGTTAAACACGTTGCACAGCGTATTCGTGAGGTACAAGACTTTTTAGGGTTACGTATTTCACTTGAAAATACGTCTTACTACTTACATTCACCAACAAGTACAATGAACGAAGTTGAATTCTTAAATGCCATTGCTCAAGAAGCAGACTGCGGAATTCACTTAGATGTTAATAATATTTATGTGAATGGTGTCAATCATGGTTTACTTGATCCTTATGTATTCCTTGATAAAGTGGATGTAAAACGTGTAGATTATATTCACATTGCAGGTCATGATGAAGAACACGCATCTGCGAAGCCAATCCAAGAAACGGGTGAATCTTTTAACAAAGTAAAAGGTGAATATCGCCATTTACCTGAACTCTTAGTGGATACGCATGGAGAAGCCGTTAAAGGGAGTGTTTGGGATTTATTAGAATACACTTACCAACGCTTACCACAAATTCCACCGACATTATTAGAGCGTGATTTTAATTTTCCACCATTTGCTGAATTATATGCGGAAGTTGAGCATATTGCGAAATTACAGCAAAAATATGCGAAACCAATGCAGGAAAATCGTTATGCAGCCTAAATCAAATCTTGTAAAAACACAAAATGCGTTGGCACAAGCCGTTCGTTTAGGTAATGCAGATCCGCTTAATAATTATGCACCCAATCGTTTAGCTATTTATGCGCGTTTAGTACGCAACAATACTTTTAGTTTTATTGATCGTTGTTTTGTTGAGGCACCTCGCCATATTGCAGCAGATGCTTGGCAAGAAGTAAAAGAAACCTTTGTCAGAGAAGGCAAGGCGCATTCTCCTTATTTCCAAGATATTGCAGGCGAGTTTCTTACTTTTTGCCAACAAAGAAAAGTATTCAATGCCAATGTCCTTGCGTTAATGGATTTTGAAAATACACAGCTACTTGCTGAGGTTGTCACCACTACCGTACCTGAGACATTTGTATGGGATAGAAATACAGAAATGGGCTTATCAAAAACAGCCTTTCTAAAAAGCTATGACGTTGATTTTTTATCTAGTGATTTCGCTACCTTTGCAGAAACACCTTGCCAGCTTATTGTATGGCGAGATAGTGATTTCGCAGTAAATCAGCAACAATTATCAGAGCTTGATTTCTGGTTACTTACTTATCTTGCAGAACAAACGATATCCTTAGAAAATCTGCTAAATGCATTAAGTACCATTATTGATGATAGTGAACCATTAAAACCCTTATTGGAACAAGCTTGGGTTAAATGGGTAAATGCAGAAGTAATTTATCCAATGGAAGGGTAAATTCAGCTAAGGCTGATTTTAAAAGGACTTAATTCTAAGTGCGGTCGAAATTTTCAAAATTTTTACCGCACTTTTTTATTACAACTGAAAACTATCTTCGCTGAAAATAGTCACCGCCTTAAACGGTTTTACTTAAATAAAAAACACATAAAAATTTTGCTGAAAAGTTAATAATCATCATAAAGAAAAAACTTATGAAGCAATTCAATACCACAAAAGTAACTTCTCTGAAAATACTATTCACTTTTTAAATGCCGTCTTTAGCAATTTAACTACTAACAACCTGAACATGCTAATTGCAGAACACAACAAACTATTTTTTTACTCTTATTTGTGTTGAAATATAGGTTATATAGATTTCTGAAAGCACTAATCCAAGCTACTACTCTCTTAATGTGAGTCTTTATTGAATAAGCACAAAATGAGCAAATTATATTTGCTAAAATCACTATCCAACGAAATCATCTATCATTTATGCAATAAAAAAGCCTAGTGCGACAGCTAGACTTCCTCTTACTTTAAATATAACAACATTGATCATTTATTTTCTGCTTTATCCTGTTCTGTAGCAAAATCTTTCATCATTTGACTTAAGCTTTCACAGTTCTTACCAAAATTATCACATCTTGGACACATTAAACGATGTAAACGTACCCCAACACTTTCCGCAAATGAGAGTTGCCTTTCATGAGACTCTGAAATTAATTTAGTTACTTTGAAACAATACTTCATTTATCTCTCCCCCATTTTTGTTGTCAAACAATGTTGCAATTGTAAACGCGCCCGATAGAGCAATACATGTAAATTAGACACTGTAATTTGTTCAGACGAGCAAATATCATCTGTAGTACATTCTAAATATTCACGCATCATAAACACTTTAGCTTGTACTGCAGGCAAACGAGTCAAACAAACTTCAAACAATGCCCAAAATTGCTCTGAATAAACTGTATTTTCATCTTCTTGTAAACGTGATAGCGCATATTCTTTCTTCCAACGACCACTTTCAAAGAAACTATTTTCATCTTCATCACTTACTAAATCACTTTCTACAACAAAGCGATTATTAACACGTAGATAATCAATAATCTTGTTCTTCAGGATAGCAAAAATCCATGTTTTTAATGCAGATTGTCGCTTAAAACTCTCTATATTTTTCAATGCACTAACAAATGCTTCTTGCACAATGTCTTCAGCTAAAACTGGATCTTTTATCTGTAATTCTGCAAATTTCAACATCTGCCCACGGATTGCTTCAAGTTCTTCCGATGAAATACTTTGCATATTCATTTCCACCTTTATTTAATTCATTAAATTTTATCAAATTTTAGCCATATCACAAACTAGTTTATTACTAAACTAAAGTCGACAAAAAAGGCTAGAATTCTAAAAATTCTAGCCTAAATAAATCTATTTGGTGCTCTGAGCGAGACTTGAACTCGCACGTCCTATGGACACTACCCCCTCAAGATAGCGTGTCTACCAATTCCACCACCAGAGCAAATTTAAATTCTTTTTAATTTATTGAGGAATATCACTATTTTTACTTTCAACAGCTGGCGCTTCTACTTTTTGTTGCTGTTGAATTTGTTCAGCCGTTGAAGATAAATCATCAAAAGCACCTTGCTTCACATTGTTACGATGTGAGTTGATATTACCAATCACAATACTAATAACAAAAAATGCTGTTGCTAAAATTGCAGTCATTTTAGATAAGAAGTTACCTGAACCTGCTGAACCAAAGATAGTACCAGACGCGCCACCACCAAAAGATGCACCTGCATCTGCACCTTTACCCTGTTGAAGTAAAATCAGAACAATCACAGCAAGTGAAATTAATAGATAACCAATTAATAGTGCTTGATACATTATACTTTTCTCTACATTCGCAAATTAGCATTGAAAATAACGTGCGGATATTAGCGGACATCCACACATTTTGCAAGTTTTTTCATGAAAAATGACATCATTTGGTGGTATTTCACTCAATCATCTGTTTTTTCATTTTTTTTAATCGTACTTCTCCGTTTTTTAGGTAAATGTTGAGCTGTCTTCGCGGCAACTTGGCTTAATTGTCTCAATGCAGCAAAATTAACATAGCGCATTAATTCAGGCAAAGAATGAGTTAATGCGGACATAAATTGCTGATAACTCATTTCTTTTTGGCTAATACTTGTTAATTGGGACTCCCAATGTGCAGTCATATCAGGCTGTGTAGCAATATCAGGCAAAGCTTCAATCAAAATTCGCCCCGTTTCACTACTATGGATATTACGCCCTTTCTTATATAAAAATCCCCGCTTAAATAACAATTCAATAATGCCAGCTCGAGTAGCTTCTGTGCCTAGTCCATCTGTTTCACGTAGAATTTTCTTTAATTCTTTATCTTGAACAAAACGTGCAATTCCAGTCATTGCGGACAACAATGTTGCATCAGTAAAAGGTTTTGGCGGTTGTGTTTTTTTGCTCACAATTTCACCTTGCTTACAAAACAAAATCTGTCCTTTTTTAACGACTGGCAATAAAGGCTCTTGCTGCTCATCCTCATCTTCTTTCCCCCAAAGCTGTTTCCAACCCGCAATTTGTAGATTTCGTGCTTGTGCAATAAATGTTCCACCAGCAATATTGAGAGTAATTTTACTTTTGCGATATTCCGCATCAGGACAAAATTGCATTAAATATTGTCGCGCAATGAGGTGATAAATTTGCCATTCTTGCTGCGTCAAATTCACCAATCTATTTTTTGCTGTTGGAATAATGGCATGATGCGCTTCTACTTTTTTATCATTCCAACAACGATTTTTTTGTTCAGGCTGAACAATATCTGGTAAAGGTTGATATTCATTAATGTGCGTTGAAATTGCTTTTAATACATGAAATCGTTCAGCAAAATGTTCTTCTGGTAAATAACGACTATCAGAACGAGGATAAGTAATTAAACGATGTGTTTCATACAAACGCTGACAAATATCCAATACATCTTGCGCCGATAAACCATAACGTTTAGCTGCATCAATTTGCAAAGCTGATAAAGAATAAGGTAATGGCGCAGTTTCTTTTTCACGCTTATCGATATATTCCACTACTTCCGCAGGCTGTTCAGTAATGCGTTTAACTACATTTTCCGCCAATCCTAATGACAGTACTCGTCCATCTTCATCTTGATAGTCTTCACAGGCTTTACTTGGTTGCCATAACGCTTTAAATACAGGAATATTTTCTCGTTCTTGCTCAGAAAGTGCGGTCACTTTTTCAGGTGTTTCAGGCTGGACATGTGCTAGTACTTCATAAAAGTCTTTGGGCTTAAAATTTTCAATTTCCAGATCACGACGTACGATCAACCCCAATACAGGCGTTTGTACACGTCCGACAGAAAGCACACCATTATAACCAGCTTGCCGACCACGAATCGTATAAGCACGTGTCATATTAATACCATATAACCAATCAGCGCGTGCACGCGCAAGCGCAGATGTAGCAAGAGGGATAAAGTGGCGATTGGGTTGTAATTTATTGACTGCTTTTACTACTGCGTTAGGATTTAAGTCACTAATTAAACAACGTTGGATTTGATTCAGTTTATCCACACTTAATTGTGTATAACTAAACACTTCATCTACTAACAATTGCCCTTCACGATCAGGGTCGCCTGCATTGATTAATAGATCCGCTTGATGAATAAGTTTTTCTACAATCTTCAGTTGTTTATATACTGCTTTACGTGGAATCAGTTGCCATTTATCAGGAATAATAGGTAAATGTTCTAAACGCCATTGTTTAAATTTAGGATCATAAACATCAGGCTCTGCTTGCTCAAGCAAGTGCCCCACACACCAAGTCACATAATCTTGTTCACCACATTTAATAAAACCATCACCACGTTGATGTGGTCTTGGCAATACATCTGCTATCGCACGTGCAAGACTTGGTTTTTCCGCTATAAACAATCGCATGAAATCAATTTATCCCAGTTGACGACGACCTAAGAAAGAATGCGTTAAAGTCGTCCCATCAACCATTTCTAACTCTCCCCCAACCGGAATACCATGTGCAATACGAGTAACTTTAATATTTTGCTGGACACAAAGTTCAGCAATGTAATTGGCGGTCGCATCCCCTTCAACGGTTGGATTCGTCGCTAAGATCACCTCATGGAAGCTTTCATGTACTAAACGCTTTTGTAATAAATCAAGTCCTATTTCACGTGGCCCAATACCATCTAAAGGTGATAAATGCCCCATTAATACAAAATAGCGCCCTGAAAACTGTCCAGTTTGTTCAATCGCTTGAATGTCAGAAGGTTGTTCAACAATACACAATTGCCCTGAATTTTGACGACGCGGATTATTACAAATAGTACAAATATCTTCTTCAGTAAAAGTACGACAATGCTGGCAATGACCAATTTTTGACATAGCTTCCATGAGTGCTCGAGCTAAATCCATTCCACCATGCCGATTACGTTGCAGCAAGTGATATGCCATACGCTGCGCTGATTTTGGTCCAACCCCCGGCAAGCAGCGTAAACTTTCGATAAGGTGTTCGAGTAATGGGCTTGTTTGCATTATTTTTTCTCTTTTGATTAGGATTTAGGTTAGATTTCGCCTTAACGTAATTTACTTTTCTTTTTGCTTATATCAAGCACAGTAAGCAAAAAAACACACGCCAACTAAGTTGCTTCGTTCTGACGATATCATGATTTGATTGGTTAACATAGCTTTCCTAAAAAGCCTCTATACGGACAAACTATGCAGCGTTCAAATCATTTAACAACATATTGCTAAATACTGATAAAAAACAGACCGCACTTTAAAAAAGTGCGGTCGAATTGAACAACGTTCTTATACTTGGATAAGTATTAATTCGCCATACTATTCCCTGTGTAGACTACCCGAATATAGAAAAATTTTTAGGAAAATGAAAGTTGTTTGAAACTTCATTTTCTATGAAAAAATTTCCTGTAATGAGCTAACACTATTTCGTCAGGGCATAATCTTTAGTTACATTTTTGTACGAGCAAAAAGTAATAAATCAAAATGGCATTTTAAATCCTGGCGGCAATGACATACCAGCTGTCACTGATGCCATTTTTTCTTTCTGCAATTCTTCCGCACGACGAACTGCATCATTGAATGCGGCAGCGATCAGATCTTCAAGCATTTCTTTGTCATCTTCCATTAAAGAAGGATCGATTTCGACACGGCGGCAATTATGTGCACCGTTAATTGTAATTTTCACTAAACCTGCGCCAGATTCACCTGTTACTTCAAGCTGTGCAATTTCTTCTTGCATTTTTTGCATACGATCTTGCATCTGTTGTGCTTGCTTCATTAAGTTGCCTAAGCCACCTTTTCCAAACATAATTTTTTCCATCTGTTAATTAAAAATTGAGGGGCATTTTAACTAAAAATCGACGCATTGAAAATAAAGAAACGTGATCTAGACTGAAAATTCAACTTTTTCCTGTTGAGAGAGGGATTTTTCCGTATTATTATATTTTAACAATTTCGTAACGAAATCTTACCGCACCTACTCTAATGCGGTTTACCCTAACAGATAAAAGTAAAGCCGACGAGGTAACCTATGTCTAACTTTCTACAATCCTATCAACAACATATTGATGAACGCGCAGCATTAGGCATTGTGCCGAAACCATTAGATGCGGAACAAACAGTACAACTCATCGAACTCTTAAAAAATCCCCCCGCAGGCAAAGAAGTTTATCTACTTGATTTATTTGAAAATCGTATTCCTGCAGGTGTTGATGAAGCAGCTTACGTGAAAGCCTCGTTTCTTGCAGCAGTCGCTAAAAAAGAAGTCAGTTCGCCACTCATTTGTCCCCAAAAAGCTGTTAAATTACTGGGCACAATGCAAGGTGGTTACAATATTGAGCCCTTATTAAACGCGCTTGATGATGAAGAACTTGCGCCAATTGCTGCCGAAGCGCTCTCATTCACTCTTTTAATGTTTGATAATTTTCATGATGTAGCAGAAAAAGCCAAAAAAGGGAACTCGTTTGCACAGCAAGTTTTACAATCTTGGGCAGACGCTGAATGGTATTTATCTCGTCCTAAATTAGATGAAAAAATTACTGTCACTGTATTTAAAGTGACAGGTGAAACCAATACTGATGACTTATCTCCAGCTCAAGATGCTTGGTCGCGTCCTGATATTCCACTACACGCACTCGCTATGCTAAAAAATCCACGTGATGGAATCGAACCTGATGAAATCGGTAATGTAGGACCAATTAAACAATTAGAAAAATTAAAAGAAAAAGGGTTCCCATTAGCTTACGTAGGAGATGTAGTAGGAACAGGTTCTTCACGTAAGTCAGCGACCAACTCAGTACTCTGGTTTATGGGTGAGGATATTCCTTATATTCCAAACAAACGTGCTGGTGGTGTGGTGCTTGGCGGTAAAATTGCACCAATCTTCTTTAATACGATGGAAGATGCAGGTTCACTCCCTATTGAAGTCGATGTAAGTCAATTGAATATGGGTGATGTCATTGATATTTATCCTTACGCAGGCAAAATTTGCCGCCATGATACAGAAGCGGTATTAGCTGAATTTACCTTGAAAACGAATGTATTATTAGACGAAGTCCGTGCTGGTGGGCGTATCCCATTAATTATTGGTCGCGGCTTAACCCATAAGGCACGCGGTGAATTAGGCTTACCTGAAACAGATGTTTTTGCTAAACCACAATGTAGTACTGAAAGTCACAAAGGCTTTACCCTTGCACAAAAAATGGTAGGTCGCGCCTGTGGTGTAGAAGGTATCCGTCCAGGACAATATTGTGAGCCTTGCATGACATCTGTCGGTTCACAAGATACAACGGGACCAATGACACGTGATGAGTTGAAAGATCTTGCCTGTTTAGGCTTTTCAGCCGATCTCGTCATGCAATCGTTCTGCCATACAGCTGCTTATCCGAAACCTGTCGATGTCGTTACTCACCATACTCTCCCTGACTTTATTATGAATCGTGGCGGTGTATCATTACGTCCAGGTGATGGTGTCATTCACTCATGGCTAAATCGTATGTTATTACCTGATACTGTAGGCACAGGTGGTGATTCTCATACACGTTTCCCGATTGGTATTTCTTTCCCAGCAGGGTCTGGTTTAGTTGCGTTTGCTGCTGCAACAGGTGTAATGCCATTAGATATGCCAGAGTCTGTCTTAGTCCGCTTTAAAGGAGAAATGCAGCCGGGTATTACATTACGTGATTTAGTACATGCCATCCCTTATTATGCGATCAAACAAGGGTTGCTCACTGTAGAGAAAAAAGGGAAGAAAAATATTTTTTCTGGTCGTATTTTAGAAATTGAAGGTTTAGAAAATTTAAAAGTAGAACAAGCTTTTGAGCTTTCTGATGCCTCTGCTGAACGTTCTGCTGCGGCTTGTACAATTAAACTGGCTAAAGAGCCAATTATCGAATATTTACAATCTAATATTGTGTTATTGAAATATATGATTGCTGAAAGTTATGGTGATGCTCGTACGCTTGAACGTCGTATTAAGAACATGGAACAATGGTTAGCAAATCCACAACTTATCGAAGCTGACCAAGACGCAGAATATGCTGCAGTAATTGATATTAATCTAAACGAAATCACAGAACCCATTTTATGTGCGCCAAATGATCCTGATGATGCTCGTTTATTATCAGAAGTGCAAGGCGATAAAATAGACGAAGTATTCATCGGTTCTTGTATGACGAATATTGGTCATTTCCGTGCCGCTGGTAAATTATTAGCCAAATTTAAAGGGATGATTCCTACACGTTTATGGATTGCACCGCCAACAAAAATGGATGCCGCATTGTTAAGTGAAGAGGGTTACTATAGCATTTACGGCAAAAGCGGCGCACGAATTGAAGTGCCGGGTTGTTCATTATGTATGGGCAACCAAGCCCGTGTTGCAGATAATGCGACTGTCGTTTCAACTTCAACGCGCAATTTCCCAAATCGTTTAGGACAAGGTGCCAATGTTTATCTTGCCTCAGCAGAATTAGCTGCGGTATCTGCCATTTTGGGTAAATTACCAAGCGCAGAAGAATATTTAGCATTCGCGGCAGATCTGCAACAAGATAAAGAAGACACTTATCGCTATATGAACTTTGATCAAATCAATAGTTATACTCAAAAAGCCGATAACGTTATCTTTCAAAGTGCGGTATAATTTGGCGAAATTTTGTTAAGATATTTACTAACACAAGGGGAACTGTGGTTCCCCTCTCTTTTGTTAAGCCATTAATCTCACTAGGAAAGTATTTTGGAATTACGACATTATATTATTTTCTTTGCAGCTACCCTCCTGCTACAACTTTTTATCTTTATTTTTAACCGCACTTTGAGTTGGCTATTGGCGGCTATACTGACAAGCAAAACCCGCAAAATTTTATTTGTATCTAATTATTTGATCGCAAATAGCATTATCTTATTGACAATCTTTCGTGTGTTTCCTTTATTCCGTTTTAGTGCATTTTTATTAGCATTTTTATTATTCTCTGCATTTATCAGCATAGGTTGTTTACTCTGTCATTATCTGCTCAAATCTTTTATTCCATTAAGTAAACTTCATACTGCGCTTCGTTTCGGCTATCCAATTGCACTATTGAGTTTACTTGGGCTAAGCGTGTATAACGCCTATACCCCTGTAGTTATTCACTATCAAATTACGCTCGATAAATCGATTAAACCAATACGACTAGGTGTGGCAAGTGATTTACATCTAGGCACCTTATTTGGTAGCCGTCAACTAGACAAGCTCGCGGAACTCATGCAACAACAAAACGTTGATATTATCCTCATGCCCGGCGATATTATGGATGATAATACACATGCTTATGTAGCTGAAAATATGCGCCCCCATTTAGCAAAATTACGAGCACCATTAGGCGTTTATGCAACCTTAGGTAATCATGATTTTTTTGGTCATCAACAAGCCATTAAACAAGAATTAGAGCAAGCTGGCATTGAAGTATTATTCGATCAAAGTAAAGTGATTAATCATGAATTTGTCTTAGTTGGTCGCAATGACGATCTACTCAAAACTCGCCCAAGTGCAGAACAACTACTACAAAATGTCAATACAGAACTGCCTGTCATTCTACTTGATCATCGCCCAACTGAAATAGAAAAACATGCCAAACTACCAATTGATATTCAAGTTTCTGGTCATGCACATAAAGGGCAGATTTTTCCAGCAAACATCATTACTCATCTTCTCTACCCTTTAGATTACGGTTATGAGAGAATAGGCAACGGACATTTTTTCGTCACCTCAGGATATGGCTTCTGGGGTATTCCAATGCGTTTAGGCTCACAATCTGAAATCTTTATCATTGATGTCAACTAAAAACAGTAAAAGGAATTCTTAAATGAAAATTGCAACCAAACTGACCGCACTTGGCTTAGCATTACCAATCCTCTTATCTAATCATGCTTCTGCTGAAGGAAAATTAACGGTGTATTGCAGTGTACAAAATACAACCTGCGAAAAAATGATACAAACCTTTAGTAAAAAATATGATATTGAAACTAAATTCATTCGTAACAGTACTGGCGCAACATTAGCTAAACTGATTGCTGAAAAAAATAATCCACAAGCAGATATTTGGTATGGCGGTACAATTGAACATCATTTCCAAGCAGGCGATTTAGGTTTATTCACTCCTTATCGTTCTCCACGCCAAGCTGAAATTATGCCGCAGTTTAAAGCGTTAACAGACAAACGCGGTGATCTGACGTCAATCGTTTATCTCTTAGTACTCGGTTTTGGTGTAAATACCGAAAAGCTTAAGCAATTAGGTATCACTGAACCACCAAAATGTTGGTCAGATCTGCTTGACCCTCGCTTACAAGGCTATGTCCAAATGCCAGATCCGCAAATTTCAGGCACAACTTATACTGCTATTGCTACGTTAATTGAACTGTGGGGAGAACAGGAAGCCTTTGACTATCTCAAAAAACTGAATGCTAACGTATCCGAATATGTGAAAAGTGCGTTAGTGACAACGAATCTTTCGCGTGGTGAATCTGCTGTTGCAGTGGGGTTTATCCATAGCTATGCTACTGAAAAAGAAAAAGGCGCACCAGTTGAAAGCATCTTGCCTTGCGAAGGTGATGGCTATTCTTTAGGTGGGATGAGTATTATCAAAAATGCACGTAATCTAGATAATGCTAAATTATTCGCTGATTGGGCATTAAGTAAAGAAGCGCAAGAACTTGTCTGGCGTGAAACCAAAGTTTATCAAATTCCAACGAATATTCATGCAGAAGCGTCGCCACAATCCGTTAATCCAAAACAATTGAAATTAATTAACTATGATTTCGATCGCTTTGGTGCAAGTGCAGAAGGAAAACGTTTGACCGATAAATGGGTTAAAGAAGTAAAACTGATGAAATAACACAACTAAATAGGCAGCTTATCAAGGCTGCCTATTTTTTATTGAATAAGTAACGTATTTTTATTGAATAAGTAACACACTAGGCATTTTCGATACCAAATGCAATAACCTCTTTAATTGTTTGTGCACCTAATGCTATCATCAATAAGCGATCAACCCCTAATGCAACGCCCGAACAATTTGGTATACCTGCTTGTAACGCAGCTAATAAGCGCTTATCAATCACACGTTGCGCCAACCCCATTTTTTGACGTTGCACATTATCTTGTTCAAAACGGTGTAATTGTTCATTTGCATCAGTGAGCTCATGGAAACCATTGGCTAATTCCAATCCTTGATAATAAAACTCAAAACGCTCTGCAACACGATGATCTTCTGAGCTAATTTGAGCCAATGCAGCTTGTGTCGCGGGAAAATGATATACGGCGACGGGATGGTCTTTACCAATATTGGGTTCAACTACTGTACTAAACAAAAATTGCAATAAAGTATCTCGATCTTCTTCAGTAGCACTCAACAAGTTATATTGCTTCGCTTTAGCTATTAATTCCGCCTTCTCCGCAGAAAGTGGATCTAAACCGACATATTCTTGGAAAACAAACTGGTAGCTTAAACTTTCTGTTGGTTTACAATCTAAAATTTGCTGCAACAAGTCATCCACTTCATTGATCAAACGATACATATCAAAGTGCGGTCGATACCATTCTAACATGGTAAATTCAGGATTATGACGCTGCCCAGATTCTTCATTCCTAAATACATGACAAAGCTGAAAAATAGGACCACTGCCAGCAGCTAATAAGCGTTTCATATGATATTCAGGACTGGTAGAAAGCCATAACCTTTTTGATTGCGCTGCAAAAGGAGAAACAAACTCCGTATGAAAAGTTGATAAATGTACATCTGTGACACCGAATTCACTTAACACCGGTGTTTCAACTTCAAGCAAGCCACGATCAGTAAAAAAACGGCGAATTTCCGCGATAATTTTTGCACGTGCGAGCAAATTTTTAATTGGGGCAGAAGGCTGCCATTGTTCAGATTCAAACATAATCTTATCCGCAATATAAATTGAATTAGCGTATTCTAACCAGCTAACCCACTTATTTCAAATTAAGCCATAGCGCAAACAAAGAATATTGTTATGCAAAATCCGTTTTTTTGGTGTAAAAGTGCGGTCAATTTTTTGCAAATTTTGCACATTAGATAGATAAAAATAGAGTTTTAAACAAAATTTAGATCGAGAGTAATGGCTATAAAATAAACCATTTTTAACTTTTTTGAGGTAGATCACGAAACTGAGTTTTTATTGTAAAAAAAGATTATTAATCTTTGAAAATAATGGCAAAATGAAGAAACCCTAAATTAACCAATTTTGGTTTATTTTTATTTTTTACTTTCTTGATTGGAGGAATATCGTGCAAACTGTTAATGTCGATATTGCAATTGTCGGTGCTGGTGGTGGCGGTTTACGCGCAGCTATTGCAGCAGCAGAAGCAAACCCTAACTTAAAAATCGCTTTAGTTTCAAAAGTATATCCTATGCGTAGCCACACGGTTGCTGCTGAAGGTGGCGCCGCAGCGGTTATCAAAGAAGAAGATTCTTATGATAAACATTTCCACGATACTGTGGCAGGTGGCGATTGGCTATGTGAACAAGACGTTGTAGAATATTTTGTACAACACTCACCTGTTGAAATGACTCAGCTTGAACGCTGGGGTTGTCCTTGGAGCCGTAAAACAGATGGTGATGTTAACGTACGCCGTTTTGGTGGTATGAAAATCGAGCGTACTTGGTTTGCTGCTGACAAAACAGGTTTCCACCTACTCCATACCTTATTCCAAACTTCCATCCAATATCCACAAATCGTTCGTTTTGATGAACACTTCGTATTAGATATCCTTGTTGATGACGGTCACGCGCGCGGTATGGTAGCGATGAATATGATGGAAGGTAGTTTAGTCCAAATCAATGCCAATGCCGTTGTCATAGCTACAGGTGGTGGTTGCCGAGCATTCCGTTTTAATACTAACGGCGGTATCGTAACAGGTGATGGTCTTTCAATGGCGTATCGTCATGGCGTACCGTTACGTGATATGGAATTTGTACAATATCACCCTACAGGCTTACCAAATACAGGTATTTTAATGACTGAAGGTTGCCGTGGCGAAGGCGGTATCTTAGTTAATAAAGATGGTTATCGCTATTTACAAGATTACGGTCTAGGACCAGAAACCCCAATTGGCAAACCTGAAAATAAATACATGGAATTGGGTCCGCGTGATAAAGTTTCACAAGCATTCTGGCAAGAATTACAAAGAGGCAACACCTTAAAAACCGCAAAAGGTGTTGATATTGTTCACTTAGATTTACGCCATTTAGGTGAAAAATACTTACATGAGCGTCTACCGTTCATCTGTGAATTAGCAAAAGCGTATGAAGGAGTTGACCCAGCTAAAGCACCAATTCCAGTGCGTCCTGTTGTTCACTATACAATGGGTGGTATTGAAGTGGACTTTAACAGCGAAACTCGCATCAAAGGCTTATTTGCAGTTGGTGAATGTGCTTCTTCTGGTTTACATGGTGCAAACCGTTTAGGTTCAAATTCACTTGCAGAACTAGTGGTATTAGGTCGTGTTGCAGGTGAATATGCGGCTCAACGTGCAGTTGAAGCACCAGCAGTAAACCAAATCGCAGTAGATGCACAAGCAAAAGATATTGTTCAACGCTTAGATGAACTCTATAACCAAGAAGGTACTGAATCTTGGTCAGAAATCCGAGATGAAATGGGCGATGTAATGGAAGAAGGCTGTGGTATCTATCGTACACAAGAAAGTATGCAAAAAGCGGTAGATAAGATTGCTGAATTAAAAGAACGTTATAAACGTATCCGTATTGCAGACCGCTCCAGTGTATTCAACACCAATGTATTATATACCGTTGAATTAGGCTATATCTTAGATGTTGCCCAATCAATTGCAAACTCAGCGATTGAACGTAAAGAATCTCGTGGTGCACATCAACGTTTAGATTACACAGAACGTGATGATGTAAATTACTTGAAACATACCCTTGCATTCTATAATGGTGATGATGCGCCGCGTATCGAATACAGCGACGTGAAAATTACTAAATCACAACCTGCAAAACGTGTTTATGGTGCAGAAGCTGAAGCTCAAGAAGCAGCAAAAGCACAAGCCACTGAAGCAAATAAGGAGAACGCAAATGGTTAATCAAGCTATCATGAATATTGAAGTATTGCGTTACAATCCAGAACAGGACAAAGAACCATACTTACGTACTTATCAAGTACCTTATGATAACCAAACCTCATTACTTGATGCATTGGGTTATATCAAAGATAAACTTGAACCAGAATTATCTTATCGCTGGTCTTGTCGTATGGCGATCTGTGGCTCTTGCGGTATGATGGTAAATAACAAGCCAAAACTGGCTTGTAAAACCTTCTTGCGCGATTACAGTGGTCATATGCGCATTGAACCATTAGCTAACTTCCCTATCGAGCGTGACTTAGTTGTTGATTTAAGCCACTTTATCGAAAGTTTAGAAGCAATAAAGCCTTACATTATTGGTAATCAAGCGCCTGCATTAGATGGAAAACCACATCCATCTGCAGAATTAGCCAAAAGCCGTACTAAGCAAACACCAGCACAGTTGGAAAAATATCGTACATTCTCAATGTGTATTAACTGTGGCTTATGTTATGCAGCTTGCCCACAATTTGGGTTAAACCCAGAATTCGTTGGTCCTGCAGCATTAACTCTTGCACATCGTTACAATCTTGATAATCGTGATCATGGTAAAGAAGAACGTATGAAAATTATCAATGGTAAAAACGGTGTTTGGAGCTGTACCTTCGTTGGATATTGTTCAGAAGTCTGTCCAAAACATGTTGATCCAGCTTCAGCGGTAAACCAAGGTAAAGTCGAAAGTGCAAAAGACTTTGTAATTGCAATGCTTAAACCGCAAAAGTAAGGAGTGTAAAATGACAGCAACAACCAGTAAACGCCAAAAATATGTGCGTGAGATGAAGCCAACTTGGTGGAAAAAGTTAGACTTTTACAAACTTTATATTGCACGTGAAGCAACAGCAATTCCAACACTTTGGTTCTGTTTAGTATTACTTTATGGCGTAATCAGCTTAGGAAATTTAGAAAGTTTTGCTAATTTTATTTCTTTCTTAAAAAATCCAATCGTGATTATTCTCAACATCATTACACTTGGTGCAATGCTATTAAATACGGTCACTTACTACGTAATGACACCTAAAGTATTAAATATCATTGTAAAAAGTGAACGTATTAATCCAAAAATTATTACAACGGCATTATGGGCTGTCACTGGATTTATCAGCCTCGTCATTTTAGTGTTCATGTATGTATAGCGAGGAGAGAAAGATGAAAGATACACCAAAACGTTCTAATGAACCTGTTGTATGGTTATTATTCGGTGCAGGAACAACTGTCAGTGCAATGTTCTACCCTGTACTCGTACTAGTCTTCGGTTTCTTATTGCCATTTGGTTTGATTGATCCGAAAAATACTATTGAACTTGTTGCTTTTTTACATACAAGTCTTGGAAAACTGTTGCTACTTGTATTATTAATTTTCCCAATGTGGGGGGCTATGCACCGTATTCATCATGGTATGCATGATTTCAAAATCCACATTCCAGCAAGTGGCGTCATTTTTTACGGATTATCAACACTTTATACAGTATTAGTTTGCTTTGCTGTATTTAGTTTATAATTCTCATAACCTAATAATAAGGTGGATTCTTATCCACCTTATTTTTTCTTTAATTGTCTTACTGATAAAATCAAGAAAAATCTAACCGCACTTTAATTCTTATTGCATGTTTAGCCTATCAAGATCACTTGATTGTTTATAAAGCAAGCGATAAAAATAAGCGGTTCAATATTCATTGCGCCTACACAAAATTAATAACTACATAGACATTTAAAGCTCTCGTTCAAATTTATCTTCTTACTGAACATAAAATATTTTGTAACAACACCAAATAATATATCGAATAAATAGCATAAAAAAGGCAGCTCATCTAGCTACCCTTCCATCGCTATCCTATCCGCTAAATGCGGTCTGTTTTTAGCCAATTTTAAGTACGCTTTCGACTTAACAACCACCACGTAATTAATAAAAATAAAATGCTTGGCATTAATGCACCAGCTAAAGGAGTTACATTATAGACCAAACTTAACGGACCAAAAATTTCATTGACGACATAAAATAAGAAACCAAAACAAATACCTGTGACAATTCTCGCACCTGCAGTGACACTGCGTAATGGTCCAAAAATAAAGGACAATGCGAGCATCATCATCACTCCTACAGAAAGTGGTTGAAACAATTTACGCCAATAAGTCAGCTCAAATTTCTTAGATTCTTGCCCAGTTTCTTTTAAAAATGCGATGTAGTTGGATAATCCAGAAATAGACAACGAAGTTGGTCGTAAAGAAGCAATACCCAATTTATCTGGTGTTAAGCTAGTTTGCCATTCTGCATTCAATTGATTCACTGTCTTAATTTCGTCATCTAAAATTTCCGATTCGTTAAGCTGTGCTAAGCTCCATTTACCATCTCGATAAGAAGCGGAATTGGCATGTTTTACACGTTTTAATTGGCGATTATCGGCAAAACTATAAATATAAATATCACTTAGCTCAATATCATCCGTAATCCGTTTAATATAAATAAAATCATTGCCATCTTTTGCCCAAATCCCATTTTTCACAGACAATAATGAGCCACCAGAAATCGCTTTTGAGCGCATATCACGTGCAAATTGTTCAGTTTGAGGAATACCCCATTCACCAATCAACATAGTCAAAAGAACCAATGGCAACGCGGTTTTCATCACAGCAAAACCAATTTGTAAACGAGAAAACCCTGATGCCTGCATCACGACAAGCTCACTTCGACTGGCTAAATTGCCTAAAGCAATCAGTGCACCTAACAAAGCTGCCATTGGGAAAAAAGTTTCAATATCTTTTGGAATAGTCAGCACTGTATAAAGAATGGCTTGCCAAATATCATAAGTACCTTTTCCTACACTACGAAACTGCTCAACGAACTTAATAATGCCAGACAAACCAACTAACATCACTAATGTAGCAAAAATTGCACCTAAAATGCTTTTACCAAGATAACGGTCTAAGGTATTCATCATTTTTTGACTATCCTTTTATTGCAACGCTTCTATTGAACCAATGACGTGCTTTGTACATTGATGCGCTACCCCAGCTATTCAATACAATACCCAAAATAAAGAACATCACATTCACTAATGGCATTAAGAAACTAGCATCTAATTTCCCTGCACTCCAAGCCGATTTTAAGGAACTCTGTAATAAGAAATAAATTAAATATAATAATAGTGCAGGAATAATTTTAGCAAAGCGTCCCTGTCGCGGATTAACACGGCTTAATGGTACTGCCACCAATGCCATTAAAGGCACAGCTAAAATCAAGCTTAAACGCCAATTTAATTCTGCTTTCGCGGCAGGAGTGTTAGTATGAATTAAAGCAGAAAAACCTAACTCCTCTGCGTCACGCTCATCACTATTCGTATTTTGGTAACTTAAATAAGCTTGGTATTCATCAAAATGTGTAATTCGAAAATCAGGAAAAGCACTGCTACCTTCAACACGTTGGCTATTTTCTAATTTTAAAATTTGATCACCATTAGGCAAAGCGGTTAACTCACCCTGTTCAGCCACAAGCACTGAAGGTTTTAAGTTACCTTTTTCGCGTGTTTGAAATACATAAACATCATGAATAGTATTGTTTTCAATCTTATCAATAAACAACACGAACTCATTATTATTGGTATTAATAAATTGTCCAGCGGCTAGCGCTCCCATCGTTGGATTCGCTTTAGCATCTTCTAGGATCTCACCTTGCTTTTGAATTGCCCAAGGCGTTAACCAAAATACATTGTATGCTGCTAAAGCCGCAGTAAATAAGGAAAGAATTAATACTACACGGACTAAAATACGTTGCCCAACACTACAGGCACGCATCACAGTAATTTCGCTCTCTGCGTATAAACGGCCAAAAGTTAATAAAATTGCAATGAATAAGCATAATGGCAACATCAGTTGTGCCATAGTTGGCATACCTAATCCAAGCAAAGACATGACTAAATCTGCTGGCACTTTACCACTTGCAGCAGAGCCTAATACACGAACGAGTTGTTGACAAAAGAAAATCAGAAGTAAGATAAATAAGATCGCAATTTGGCTCTTAAACACTTCTTTAGTTAAATATCGGGTTAAAATCACATTATTGCCTATATTTTTCTTGCAATTTATATAGAATGGTTTAATTGGCTACTTTGTTGGCGTATGATAACTTATTTTTCAACCGAAAACAGTAAAAATCTTTGTGAGGATAAAATGAAATATTGTGCAAAATCGACCGCACTTTTAGATATAAAAAGTAATATTATTGTTAGTATTTTTGAAGAAGGTGAACTTTCCTCTGCGGCAAGAAAAATTGATGAAATTTCGCAAGGCTACCTAACTGGTTTACTTGAATCTGGCGAGCTCACTGGCAAAATTGGGCAAATAGTCGTGTTACGTCATCTACCCAATTATAACGCTCAACGTATTTTTGTAGTGGGCGCAGGTAAAAAAGGTGAAATAAACGAAAAACAATTTAAACAAATTATCGAAAGTACTATCCAAGCAGTAAAAGCCACTAAAGCCCAACAAATCATCAGCTACTTATCTGACATTGAAATTAAACATCGTGACCTGTACTGGAACATTCGTTTTAGCGTAGAAACCATTGAAGCCAGCTTCTATCAATTTGAACAATTCAAAAGTAAGAAAAATGAACAACATATTACATTAACAGAGTTTATTTTTAGCGCTGAAGGCGAAGTTGCTCAACAAGCCATTGAAGATGCAAAGGCAGTCGCTTTGGGCGTGAAATTCGCTAAAGATGTGGCGAACTGTCCACCAAATATTTGTCATCCTGTTTATTTAGCAGAACAAGCAAAAAACTTAGCTGCAAGTTCCGCATTAATGAAAACCACAGTACTTGGCGAAAAAGACATGGCGGAATTAAACATGAATGCTTATTTGGCAGTATCACAAGGCTCTGTGAATGAAGCTCAACTTTCAATTATTGAATATCGCAATCATCCAAATCCTAATGCCAAACCTATCGTACTCGTAGGGAAAGGTTTGACTTTTGATGCGGGTGGTATTTCACTTAAACCAGCTGAAGCAATGGATGAAATGAAATACGATATGGGCGGTGCTGCTGCAGTTTATGGTGTGATGCATGCACTCGCTGAACTGCAACTGCCATTAAACGTCATTGGTGTATTAGCGGGTTGTGAAAACTTGCCTGATGGTCATGCTTACCGCCCTGGCGATATTTTAACAACAATGAAAGGTCTCACTGTTGAAGTATTAAATACAGATGCAGAAGGGCGTTTAGTGTTGTGTGATACCTTAACTTACGTGGAGCGTTTCGAGCCAGAATTAGTGATTGATGTAGCAACACTCACAGGCGCTTGCGTAGTCGCATTAGGCGCACACAATAGTGGTTTAATCTCAACTGATGATGAACTCGCAGAAGAATTAACACAAGCAGCAACAGAAACGACAGATAAAGCATGGCGTTTACCATTAGGTGAAGAATACCAAGAACAATTGAAATCGAACTTTGCTGATCTGGCGAATATTGGCGGGCGCTGGGGCGGTGCAATTACAGCGGGCGCATTTTTATCAAACTTTACAGATAAATATCGTTGGGCACATTTAGATATTGCGGGTACTGCATGGTTACAAGGTGCCAATAAGGGTGCAACTGGTCGCCCTGTCCCATTATTAGTGCAATTTTTAATTAATCAAGCTAAAAACAAATAACCATATAAAGCTGCTCTGATTGAAAGCAGCTTTCCTCAGCATAAAAAGTGCGGTGAAAATTTTCAAAATTTTGACCGCACTTTTTCTTATTCTTTGATAAAAAGCTTATAGTTTGTCTAACATCCCCAACACCATTTGAGAAGATTGTTTTGCGGCAAGGGACAAAAACTCCTCAAAAGACATACTAGCTTCGCCATCTCCTGCATCAGAAATGGCTCTCACGACCACAAAAGGTATATTAAAAGCATGGCATACTTGAGCAATGGCAGTCGCCTCCATTTCGACTGCCATCACATGTGGAAAATCAGCTTTAATTTTGGCTAATGCTGCGCCACCATGAATAAAACTATCACCAGAGCATATCAAACCTCGTTTTACATTATGCCCTTGTGCTAATGCCACTTTCTCTGCTAAATCAGATAATTTTTTATCAGAAATAAAGGCAGGAGGGCAAGCGGGTAACTGCCCTTTGGCATAACCAAATGCCGTCACATCTGCATCGTGATAAATAGTTTCACTTGAAATTACAATATCCCCGACTTTCAAGCCAGTTGACACACCACCAGCAGACCCCGTATTAATGACGATATCTGGTTGACTCAATTGTAATAATGCTGTTGTTCCCATTGCTGCCGCGACTTTACCAATACCTGATTGCAATAAAGCGACAGATTTACCCTGAATATCCCCTTCATAAATAGTGCAGCTCGCAACTTGAGTAACCACTTTGCTTTCCATCAAATTGGCTAAAATTTCAACTTCTTGTGCCATTGCACCCACAATACCAATTTTCATTATTTTTCCTTTATTAATTTATTCACTAAAAAATCTAACACTGCAAAGCTATAATCGTCATTATATAATGTACTTGCAGTTAACACATATCGTCCATCGATCACGACATAAGGATAAGTAAATACCCCATATTCTTCAGTACGTTTTTCTGCAAGTTCAACTTCGCGTGCAACTTTAGCGGAATAAAATGCTTTCGTAAAATCGTCCGTATTTATCCCTTGTGTCTCTAGCCATGCTCGTAACTCATTAAAACGAGCAAGCTGTGAAAAACGTTGTTTTTCTGCCGTTTCAAATAATAACAACGCGGATAAATCATCTGCTTTAATTGCTTGTAAAGCATAAAAAACTAAAGCGGAATATTGTGCTTTATCGGTCGCAACAGGTTGTTCTATTAGCTTCACTTTATCGAAATTAATTTGAGAATATAACTCTAGGATATCTAATGCTGAAGAGCATACACGGCAATCATAATCAAAAAAGAATTGGATCAACAAGGGATCATTCGGATTCGAAATATAAATAGGCGCTTGGTATGAAAAATAATCTCGCCCTTCTAAAAAATGTTGCGGTTTATCTTCGTTTAAATGCAGCGAAGGCGTTCCATTAGCAACTAATGTAAAACAAGAAAAACAGAATAAAACAAATAAAAAACCAATTCGCCACATGTAAAATGATCAACTCGCCACAGGTGCAATATAGTCGACTAACAATTGCACACTACGATTGCCTCTAAATTCGTTAATATCTAATTTATATGCTAATTTTGCTGACTTGATAGACAAATCAGGATAATAACGAGTATCGACATTAAAGGCAATGGCATCAAGTAATGGTCCGCCTTGTTTTGGCTCTACCATCATTTTCAAATGTTTATCCCCGACTAAACGCTGCTGTAAGATTTTAAACTCGCCATCGAACACAGGTTCGGGAAAAGCTTGCCCCCAAGGTCCTGCTTGTTTTAGCATTTCCGCTATATCAAGGCTAAATTGTTGTGAACTCAGCTCTCCATCAGTCCAAATAATGCCTTGTAATTCATCCTCTCCTAGCCACTCATTCATCAATTGATTAAATTCAGTTTGAAACTCGACCAAACATTCTTCACGAATTGTTAAACCAGCAGCCATTGCATGCCCCCCAAATTTTAAAATCATGTCAGGGCATTTACTATAAATACGCTCCAATGCATCACGTAAATGTATGCCTTCTACTGAACGCGCTGAGCCTTTTAAAATGCCTTCTTGTTCACGAGCAAACGCCACTACTGGACGATGAAATTGATCTTTAATTCTCGAAGCTAAAATCCCTAATACCCCCTGATGCCAATCAGCTTGATATAGTACAATCCCCATAGGAAGTGTCTGTTCAAGTGCGGTCAGTTTTCGGCAAATTTCAAGTGCTTCAAGCTTCATTCCCTGCTCAATTTCTCTGCGTGTTTGATTTAGCCCATCCAGCTCTAATGCTAGTGCACGTGCTGTTGTCATGTCTTCTGCTAACAATAATTCAACACCAACAGACATATTATCTAGTCGTCCAGCAGCATTTAAACGCGGCGCGATTGAAAAGCCAAGATCAGCAGCAGAAAACTGGCTAATATCACGATTTGCAACCTCAGCTAAAGCACGAATACCACAACAGCAATGCGAAGCACGAATACGATTTAAACCTTGATAAGCTAAAATGCGGTTGTTTTGATCTAATGGCACAACATCAGCAATTGTCCCAAGTGCTACAAGATCTAATAAATCACTAAAATTAGGTTGCGTTTTTTGATCAAAAAGCCCCATTTCACGTAACTTAGCACGTAATGCCAACATTAAATAAAAAGCAACCCCAACACCGGCTAAAGATTTTGATGGAAAGCTACAATTGCTTAAATTAGGATTTACAATAGCATCGGCATTAGGCAAGACCTCTGGTGGCAAATGATGATCAGTAATTAATACTTTAACGCCATATTGTTGTAAAAAAGCCACGCCATCTACAGAAGAAACTCCATTATCAACCGTTATTAATAATTGTACCTGTTGTGCCAAAGCTTGTTCTGCCACCGCAATACTTAAACCATAACCTTGCTCAAAACGATTTGGTACTAAAAATGTGACATTAGTAAAGCCTAATTGACGTAAGGCAAGAACTGTCAGTGCGGTACTTGTTGCGCCATCTGCATCAAAGTCACCCACTATGACAATTTTTTGTTGTTGAAAATACGCTTCAACTAACAACGCAACAGCTTGCTCTATACCTTGTAATAATTTGGGATTTAATAAGGCAGCTAAAGTGCGGTCTAATTGTTGCGAGTTTTGAATATGACGGGCACGATATAAACGATCTAATAAGGGATCTGCACAAATTGATTCGCCATGTGGCACAATGCGACGTTGAATTAATTTATTCACCAAACCAACCTACAACAAAAATGAATAGATTAAGGAATTAAGGACGCTAAAAGGCGTCCTTATTTAATTGAAATGCGTTACCTATTGACGATTTAATTCCGCAAGTAGCGCTTTCGGTTCTAAGTATCCACCAATTAATTCACCTGTTGGAGTGATAATAGCTGGCGTACCATTTACACCAAATTGAAGACCTAACTGATAATGTTTTTTCACGATATCTGGTGTTTTTAACTCTTTTGGAAAATGACCTTTTTCCGCTTCATTCAATGCAAATTGTGGATCTTTAGCAGTAAAAATCGTTTCCATCTGGCGCGCTACTTTTGAGTTTATACCTGCACGAGGAAAAGCGAGATAACGTACCGTAATTCCCAAATCATTATAGCCCTTAATCTTCTCATGTAGCACCTTACAATAATGACAGCTAATATCCATAAAGACTGTGACAACATGTTTTTCATTTTTAGCTGGATAAACGATCATTTCCTTATCAAATTTATTTAATTGCTCTAACAAAATTCCCGCTGAAACATCCGTAACGCCCTTATCACTGAGTTCATATAATTTGCCATCTACAACATATTTTGCATCTTCTGTAATATAAAAAATACCTTGCTCAGTAATCGCTGTTTTTAATCCATTAACTGGTGAATCTTTCAATTCAACATTTTTAATGCCCATATGATTAAGGCGCTCAGAAATCGCCTTTGTCGAAGCAAAAAGTGGTGCTGATAAAGTTAATCCGACAAGCACAGCCAAAAATTTTTTCATTTTTTTATTCCTATAAATTAATCACACTGATAATCGATATCTCAAAAGACAAACATAAAGATTATAAAGAGATTCCGTATTTGTGCAAGCAAAGAAGCATAAAATTGCCTACCATATAACCCCAAAATAGCATATAATTAGCGTTTAATTTTTCACTATAAAAAACTTGCAGTATGTTTGAAATTAACCCAATAAAAAATAAAATCTCAGACCTTACCGAACGCACACAAGTGCTGAGGGGGTATCTTTGACTTTGATGCCAAAGTTGAACGTTTAGAAGAAGTGAATGCCGAGCTTGAACAACCTGATGTCTGGAATGAGCCAGAAAAAGCACAAGCATTAGGTAAAGAACGAGTAGCGCTTGAAGCTATTGTTGATACGATCAAAACACTGGATCAAGGCTTAGAAGATGTAGAAGGTCTACTTGAACTTGCTATTGAGGCAGAAGATGAAGAAACCTTCAATGAAGCAAATACAGAACTTGAAGAGCTAGAACAAAAATTAGCCCAATTAGAATTTCGTCGTATGTTTAGCGGCCAACACGACTCAGCAGATTGCTATGTAGATTTACAAGCAGGCTCTGGTGGTACGGAAGCACAAGACTGGACTGAAATGCTACTACGCATGTATTTGCGTTGGGCAGAAAGCAAAGGTTTTAAAACAGAATTAATGGAAGTATCTGATGGCGATGTAGCAGGTATTAAATCAGCGACTATCAAGATTTCTGGTGAATATGCTTTTGGGTGGTTACGTACCGAAACAGGCATTCATCGTTTAGTACGCAAAAGTCCATTTGATTCAAACAACCGCCGTCATACTTCATTTAGTGCGGCCTTTGTTTATCCTGAAATTGATGATGATATTGATATAGAGATCAATCCTGCTGACTTGCGCATTGATGTATATCGTGCTTCTGGTGCAGGTGGTCAGCATGTGAATAAAACTGAAAGTGCGGTACGAATTACCCATATCCCAAGTGGCATCGTTGTACAATGTCAAAATGATCGCTCTCAACATAAAAACAAAGATCAATGTATGAAACAGTTGAAAGCGAAACTATATGAGATGGAATTACAGAAAAAAAATGCCGATAAGCAAGCCATGGAAGATAACAAATCGGACATTGGCTGGGGCAGCCAAATTCGTTCTTATGTACTCGATGATTCACGTATCAAAGATTTGCGTACCGGCGTCGAAAATCGTAATACACAAGCAGTATTAGATGGCGATTTAGATCGTTTTATTGAAGCCAGTTTAAAAGCAGGATTATGATTTAAAAAGTAGGGTCAAAATTTGCTAAAAATCGACCGCACTTGATCAAAAATTAATTTAAATTGAAAGGAAAAATATGTCAGAACAAATCCAAGAACTTGACCTTAATGGCGAAATGTTAGTTCGTCGTGAAAAATTAGCCGCATTGCGTGCCAAAGGCAACCCATTTCCAAATACTTTCCGTCGCGATGCGCTTGCGCAAGAGTTACATATCAAATATGACGACATAGAAGGCGAAGCGTTAAAAGCACAAGAAGTAGAAGTCAAAGTAGCTGGTCGTATCATGACACGTCGTGCAATGGGTAAAGCAACTTTCATTACACTACAAGATATGTCGGGTCGCATCCAACTCTATATTGCGCGTGACAATTTACCTGAAGGTGTTTATGCAGAAGATGTAGGCAGTTGGGATTTAGGCGATATTATTGGTGTTAAAGGAACGCTATTTAAAACCAAAACTAACGAATTAACTGTACGTTGTACTGAAGTCGAATTATTAACTAAAGCACTTCGTCCATTACCAGATAAATTCCATGGTTTAAGCGATCAGGAAACCCGTTATCGTCAACGTTATTTAGATCTGATCTCAAATGAAGACTCACGCCGCACGTTTATTATTCGTTCAAAAGTCATCGCGGGGATTCGTGACTATTTTATCTCGAAAGGCTTTATGGAAGTAGAAACACCGATGTTACAAATCATTCCGGGTGGTGCTTCTGCGCGTCCATTTGTCACACACCACAATGCATTAGACGTAGATATGTATTTACGTATTGCACCTGAACTTTACTTAAAACGTTTAGTGGTTGGTGGGTTTGAGCGCGTATTTGAATTAAACCGCAACTTCCGCAATGAAGGCGTATCTATTCGTCATAATCCTGAATTTACTATGCTTGAATACTACCAAGCTTATGCAGATTATCACGATTTAATGGATAATACAGAAGAATTGTTGCGCAAATTAGCGCTTGATATTTTGGGAACAACTCTAGTTCCTTATGGTGACGACGAATTTGACTTCGGTAAACCGTTTGAACGCATTACTATGCATGACGCGATCTTAAAATATGGTGCAGACAAAGGCATTGTAAAAGAAGATTTATATGATTTTGATCGTGCTGTTGCTATCGCGCAGAAGTTAGGTATTGAAGTACAAAAATCATGGGGATTAGGTAGCCTTGTCAATGTTATTTTTGAAGAAGTCGCAGAACATCATTTAATTCAACCTACTTTCTTAATGGCACATCCTGCTGAAATTTCACCACTAGCACGCCGTAATGATGCAAATCCAGAGGTGACAGATCGTTTTGAGCTATTTATTGGTGGACGCGAAATTGGTAATGGCTTCTCAGAATTAAATGACGCCGAAGATCAAAACGAACGTTTCGATGCTCAGGTTGCAGCAAAAGAAGCAGGCGATGATGAAGCAATGTTCAAAGATGAAGATTTTGTCACCGCACTTGAACACGGTTTACCGCCAACAGCAGGAGAAGGTCTAGGGATCGACCGTTTAGCGATGTTATTTGCTAACGCTGCCTCAATTAGAGATGTTATTCTCTTCCCTGCAATGAAACAAAAATAAACAAACATTTATTCCCCAGCGCAATGTTGGGGATAAGTTTATAGGAGCTCAATATGAAAAATTATTTATTCAAATTCAAAATTGCCATCTTTTGTATTTTATCGATAATAAGTGCATCAAATTGGGCTAAATCAGTGACTATTTATTTAGATCCTGCATCCCTTCCTGCCTTAAACCAATTGATGGATTTTACGCAAAAAAGTGATGATAAAGAAACTGCACGCATTTTTGGCCATACTCGTTTTAAAATGCCAGAAGAGATTCAAAAGCAATACCAACATATCGATATGGTAGGTATTAAAGATGAAAAACCAACTGAGGAACTCTTCTCAATTTTAGATCAATATCCTGAATCGTTAGAATTAGATTTACATATGAGTATTGCACATGCAACAAAACTCATTCAACCTATTTTGGCGTACCGCTTTAAACATCCATCACGAGTTTCTATCCGTAGTCTTAATTTATATGATGACGGCTCATTAGAATATGTAGGTTTAGAAAATCTGCAAGATGTTGATATTCCAAAAGCTATTGCTCAAGCAGAGCAACAATTAGCTTCTTTTTTAATGACTGGAAAAGCCAAATTCGATAACCCAATCGTTGCTCGTTATGTATGGCAATCACAGTTTCCTGTAAAATATCATTTTTTAAGTCCTGAATATTTTGAAAAAGCAGCATTTATTAAACCACTTAAAGAATATTTACAAGACAACTACCAAAAAATGGCGTTATTTGCTTATCAAGATTTATCTTCAGAAAAACAAGCCCTATATTTAAAGTTAGTTGGTTTTAATGATCAAATTAAACAATTATTAGAAACGACTGAGAAAAAATTTATATTCACCGGTACCACGACTTGGGAAGCGAAGACAGATGTCAGAGAGTACTATGCTCAACAGCAGCTTAATCTCTTAAAACACTTTACGCAACCTAATGGAGAATTATTCATTGGAGATGACTATAAAGTCTATTTCAAAGGTCATCCTAAAGGGGATGAAATTAATGAATATATTCTAAATAATGCCAAAGATATTACTAATATCCCTGCCAATATCTCTTTTGAAATCTTAATGATGACAGGTTTATTACCTGACAAAGTTGGCGGAATTGCAAGTTCGCTTTATTTTTCATTACCGAAAGAAAAAATTAGCCACATTATATTTACTACTAATAAACAAGTAAAAAGTAAAGAAGATGCACTTAATAATCCATATGTAAAAGTGATGCAACGTTTAGGTATCATTGATGAATCTCAAGTTATTTTTTGGGATACATTAAAACAGTTGTAATTGGTAATAAATAGGGGGCCTATTATGGTAAGTATCGCAATTATCCCAGCACGCGCAGGTTCAAAAGGAATTCCTGATAAAAACCTTCAGCTTGTTGGCGGACACTCTCTTATCGGTCGTGCTATTTTAGCAGCGAAAAATGCTAACGTATTTGATCAAATCATAGTAACTTCAGATGGGGATAACATTTTAGCTGAAGCCAAAAAATATGGTGCAATAACAATTAAAAGACCAGTTGAATTAGCCCAAGATAACTCACGAACAATTGATGCAGTTTTACATGCATTACAAACATTAGGTCTTAAACAAGGTACTTGTACCTTATTGCAACCGACAAGCCCATTACGTGATCACCTTGATATAAAAAACGCAATGGATATGTATATTAATGGCGGTGTCAAATCCGTCGTTTCAGCTTGCGAATGTGAACATCACCCTTATAAGGCTTTCTCTTTAGATGAAAATCATGAAGTCTTGCCTGTTCGTGAAATCCAAGATTTTGAAGCTGCACGTCAAACATTGCCTAAAATGTATCGCGCTAATGGTGCTATTTACATTAATGATATCGATAGCTTACTCAAAGAAAAATACTTCTTTATTCCACCATTAAAATTTTATTTAATGCCAACTTATCGTTCTGTAGATATTGATGTTAAACAGGATCTCGAATTAGCGGAAATTTTATCAAACAAATAACCGAAATTCGTTATATGGCGATAGGGAATTCTCCTATCCAATGACATTCAAAAGTGGTTCGTAACCATCCCACTTGGGCAAATAAATAGTTTATTTGCCCGAAACAAAACTAGGAAAAATAATGCAGTTAACTAATCCAAATAACGATCGTAAAGCGATTGTCATCTTTTCTGGTGGACAAGATTCTACCACTTGTCTAATTCAAGCGATTCAAGACTACGGTGTCAAAAATGTGGAAACTATCACTTTCCAGTACGGGCAACGTCATGCTATTGAGCTAGCAAAAGCACAATGGATAGCACAAGATCTTGGCGTAAAACAAACATTGATTGATACCTCTGTCATTCAAGCAATTACGACAAATGCCTTAATGGATAATGAAGCTAAAATTGTGCAACAAGGAAATATTCCCAATACTTTCGTTGATGGGCGCAATGCCTTATTTCTGCTCTACAGCGCAATTTATGCTAAAGGGCAAGGAATTCAAGATATTATTACTGGTGTATGCGAAACAGATTTTAGTGGTTATCCTGATTGCCGTGATATCTTTATTAAATCCATGAATGTCACATTAAATCTCGCAATGGATTACCAATTTAATCTCAAAACACCTTTAATGTATCTCACCAAAGCACAAACATGGCAGTTGGCAGATGAACTCGGCGCCTTAGACTATATTCGCCAGCATACCCATACTTGTTACATGGGTGTTGAACAAGGTTGCGCTGAATGCCCAAGTTGTATATTACGTGAAAAGGGGTTACAAGAATATCTTTCAATGAAAAGTGCGGTGGTCTAATTTATGTTTAAAATTACGAAAGAATTTAGCTTTGATATGGCACATATGCTCGATGGACATGATGGTAAGTGTAAAAATTTACATGGGCATACGTATAAGCTACAAGTAGAACTTTGTGGCGATCTGCATCAAACAGGCCCTAAAAGAGGTATGGTCATTGATTTTTCAGATTTAAAAAAAATTGTTAAACAACGTATTTTAGATCCTATGGATCATGCTTTTATTTATGATAGCCATAGTGAAAAAGAAACGAAAGTTGCCACATTATTACAGTCGTTAGATTCTAAAACCTTTGCCTTGCCAACGCGTACTACTGCAGAAGAAATGGCTCGTTTTATTTTCAATTGTTTGAAATATGAGGAAAATTTACCTATTTCTGCTATTCGTCTTTGGGAAACTCCTACTTCATTTTGTGAATATGAGGAATAAGTGCGGTGCTAATTCAAGATGTTTTACAATTGAAATATCACATTGTCGAAATTTTTGAGAGTTTGCAGGGTGAGGGGTTGAATACTGGCATGTCAAGTATTTTTGTACGTTTTGGCAAATGTAATCTGGCTTGCCCATGGTGTGATACCAATTACAACCAACATAGCCTTTGGACACTTTCACAAATTCTAGATAAAGTGCGGTCATTTTCTAGCAAAAATATCATTATCACTGGCGGCGAGCCCACCATTGTACCTAAAATTGATCAACTACTTGATCACTTAAAAGCAGAAGGTTATTTTCTCGCGATTGAAACCAATGGGTTAAAAACAGTTCCAGCACAAATCGACTATATTGCTACTAGCCCAAAGCGATTATATCAGCATAAATATCAGCAACAGTGCATTCCCTTTGCTCATGAAGTCCGCATTGTTGCAGATGAAGATGTATTAGATTTTTGCGAGCAAATCGAACAACGAATCAAAGCAAATCATTACTATTTATCACCTTGTGAAGTCAATGGTGAAATGAATTTACTTAAAACAATTACACAATTAGGTGTTTTAAATCAACGAGTTAATAAACCAAAATGGCAGTTAAGTATACAAACTCACAAATTAATAGGAATTGAATAAAAGGTGATTTATCACCTTTTTTCATTTTTATTCATATTTCACTTGATCATTATATAATAAAATATATAATGAATCTGTTTTCTTATTCAAGTAGTAAAACAATTCGGCTAATGTGAACACTCCCCCATAATCTTGAAAAAGATTTTCACATTAGCCATTTTTTTCTTCTTATTCCACCTCAAATCCTTTACCATTGCCTCATTCTTTTATCACTATAGGATTACTAACCAGCATGAATCACATTGAACTTGAGCAAATTCTAAACCAGAAATTAAATAGCCAAAGTATTTCAGACTACGCACCCAATGGTCTACAGGTTGAAGGAAAAACTGAAGTTAATAAAATCATCACTGGAGTTACTGCTAGCCAAGCTCTGATTGATTACGCAATATCTCAACAAGCTGATGCCATCTTAGTTCACCACGGCTATTTTTGGAAAAGTGAAAGTCTTTGTATTCGCGGCATGAAAGGTAAACGCATTAAAAGTTTATTAGTCAATGATATTAATTTATATGCTTACCACTTACCGTTAGACGTACATGCTGAATTAGGAAATAATGCCCGTTTAGCAGCTTTATTAGAAATCGAAAACCTACAACCTTTAGAACAAGGTACTATCAGTATTCCCGTTTATGGTACACTAAAAACCCCCTTAACTAGTGAGACTTTTGCACAACGTATTGAGCAAGTATTAAAACGAAAACCGCTAGTATGCAGTGATCACGCACCACACTTAATCCGTACTGTTGCAATCTGTACTGGTGGTGGTCAAGGTTATATCGATTTAGCCGCTAATCAAGACATTGATGCTTTTATTACAGGCGAAGTATCAGAACAAACTATCCATTCAGCCCGTGAACAAGGCATTCATTTCTTCGCTGCTGGTCATCATGCTACTGAGCGTTATGGTATCCAAGCATTAGGCGAATGGCTAACACAAACTTATGGTTTAGCTGTTGAGTTTAAAGACATTGATAATCCAGCTTAAATAAGGTCAGCTTTGTATTTATCCATATTTTCCCTTATACTAGCCACAATTTTTAACATACGAAAAGGTATTGATTATGGGGTTTTTAACAAATAAACGTATTTTAATTGCTGGGGTTGCAAGCAATCGTTCTATCGCTTACGGTATTGCGCAAGCGATGAAACGTGAAGGTGCCGAATTAGCCTTCACCTATCAAAATGACAAATTAAAAAGCCGTGTAGAAGAATTTGCAAAAGAATTAGGTTCAGATATTGTCATCCCTTGTGACGTAGGGACAGATGAAAGCATTGAACAATGTTTTACTGAGCTGGCAAAACATTGGGATAAATTTGATGGTTTTGTCCATTCAATTGCATTCGCACCAGCGGATCAATTAGATGGCGATTATGTTGATGGAGTCAATCGTGAAGGTTTCCGTATTGCTCATGATGTCAGTTCTTATAGTTTTGTTGCCATGGCCAAAGCTGCTCGCCAAATGTTAAATCCAAACTCTGCCTTATTAACCCTTTCATACTTAGGTGCAGAGCGTGCAATTCCAAACTATAACGTAATGGGCTTAGCCAAAGCGTCACTAGAAGCAAATACTCGTTTTATGGCAGCGTCTTTAGGAAAAGAAGGCATTCGAGTCAATGCTATTTCTGCAGGACCAATCCGCACACTGGCTGCATCAGGCATTAAAAACTTCAAAAAAATGCTTGCCAATTTTGAACAGACTGCACCTTTACGCCGCACTGTAACTATTGAAGATGTTGGTAACTCTGCTGCATTCTTGTGTTCAGATCTTGCAGCTGGCGTCACTGGTGAAGTATTGCATGTTGATGCAGGTTTCAGCATTGTCGCTATGGGCGAACTTGAATAGGTTTTTATTATTTATTCTAAGCGGACGATCTTGTCCGCTTTTTTTGACTTTTTAATGGATATTTCTCAATGTTCCAAAACAATCCCCTTCTTTCCCAATTAAAACAACAAATCCGAGAAAGTAAACTGCAAGTTGAAGGCACGGTTAAAGCCTCTGATAAAGCCTTTGGCTTCCTTGAATGTGACAAAAAAAGTTATTTCATTCCTCCTGCAGCAATGAAAAAAGTGATGCATGGCGATAAGATCAAAGCCTTGATTGAAGTTATTGGTGACAAAGAACAAGCTGAACCAGATCAACTCCTCGAACCAATGCTGACTCGCTTCATTGCACGTGTACGCTTTAATAAAGAGAAAAAACTCCAAATCTTAGTTGATCATCCGCAAATTAACCACGCAATTGGCGCAAATAAAGCAAAAGCGATCAAAGAAGAGTTGCAAGAAGGCGATTGGGTCGTAGCAAACCTTAAAACCCATCCTTTACGTGATGATCGCTTTTTCTTTGCACAAATTAATGAATTTATTTGCCATGCCGATGATGAATTCGCACCATGGTGGGTTACTTTGGCACGCCATGAACAATCTCGCTATCCAGTAAATGGATTAACGAGCTATCAAATGCACGATCAGCAAACTCGCGAAGATCTGACCGCACTTCACTTTGTTACCATAGATGCCGAAACCACGCTTGATATGGATGATGCACTATATATTGAACCTATTAAGCAAGGTGAGCAGCAAACAGGCTGGAAATTAGTTGTTGCTATCGCGGACCCAACAGCATACATACCGTCTAATTCAACGATTGAACAAGATGCCAAACAACGTTGTTTTACTAATTACTTACCTGGCTTTAATATTCCAATGTTACCAAGAGAGCTAGCGGATGAAATCTGTTCATTAACCAAAGATCAAATTCGCCCAGCATTAGTTTGTTATATTGAAACAGATTTAGCCGGAAATCTTAGTGCAAAACCGCATTTTGTTTCTGCTTACATTCAATCAAAAGCGAAATTAGTTTATGAACACGTTTCTGACTATTTAGAACAAGCAGTTAATGCTTGGCAGCCTGAAACCGTAGAAATAGCACAACAAATTGACTGGCTACATCAATTCACACAAGCACGTATCCAGTGGCGTAAGCAACATTCTTTACTTTTTAAAGAAAAACCTGATTATCACTTCATTTTGGCTGAAAATGGCAAAGTGGCTGAAATCAAAGCGGAATATCGACGTATCGCGAATCAAATCGTAGAAGAAGCCATGATTATTGCAAATATTTGTGCAGCAGAATATTTAGATGAACATGCAAAATGTGGCATTTTCAATACACATGCAGGCTTCGATAAAAAGAACCTTGACACAGCACATCATTTCCTACTCACTAATTTGGCAAATGACACGAATCATGCACTGTTAACAGAACGCTATTCGGTAGATAATCTCACCACGCTCACAGGCTATTGCCAAATGCGTCGTGATATTGAACAAGTAGACAATGATTATTTGGAATTTCGTTTACGCCGTCTGTTAACTTTTGCAGAATTTAAAACTGAATTCGCGCCACATTTTGGCTTAGGATTGACAGGTTATGCTACTTGGACTTCACCTATCCGTAAATATTCAGATATGGTAAACCACCGCTTAATTAAAGCCATTTTAACTAATCAACCCTATGAAAAACCACAAGATGAAATCTTGCTTCGCTTACAAGAGGCACGTCGTCAAAATCGTTTAGTTGAGCGTGATATTGCAGATTGGTTATATTGTCGTTATCTAGCCGAGAAAGTTGCACAAAAACCCGAATTTGAAGCTAAAGTACAAGATGTAATGCGTAGTGGTTTACGTGTCCAATTGCTTGAAAATGGCGCTTATGCCTTTATTCCAGCACCTACTTTACATGACAATAAAGAGGAAATGAGCGTTAATTCTGATGAGCTTTCACTTTATATTCAAGGTAAGCTTGCTTACAAAATTGGCGATGTGATCCAAGTACAACTTTGCGAAGTAAAAGAAGAAACAAGGAGTATTATTGTCATCCCAGTTCAGCAGAAATAAGAAAATAAAGTGTTAATTAAAAAATTAATCCTATAAAAAACCACTTCCTATCTTGAAGTGGTTTTTTAATAAAGAATAAAAACAGAATATTAGCACATCAAACTATTAACACTCTTCTGTTTCGCTTGAAAAACGCTCAATTCGCGCACCTAAACCGCGTAATTTTTCTTCGATACGTTCATAACCACGATCAATATGATATATACGATCAACAATCGTTTCCCCTGTTGCTATGCAGCCCGCTAGCACAAGACTAATTGATGCACGCAGATCTGTTGCCATGACTTCAGCACCAGAAAGATGATCGACACCATGACAAATCGCCGTATTTCCTTCAATTTCAGCTTTTCCGCCCATACGAATTAATTCTGGAATATGCATGAAACGGTTTTCAAAAATAGTTTCAGTAATGATACTTGTACCTGAAGCTACCATATTTAATAAAGTAAATTGTGCTTGCATATCAGTTGGGAAACCCGGGTATGGTGCAGTACGAATATTTACTGCACGAGGACGATTACCTAACATATCCAAAACGATGCTGTTTTCTGTTACATCAATTTGCGCACCTGCTTCACGTAATTTATCGATCACAGCATCAAGCGTATCAGCTTTAGTATTATGGCATTCAATACGACCACCAGAAATTGCAGCAGCGACCAGGAATGTCCCCGTTTCAATACGATCTGGCACAATACGATGTTTACAACCAGTTAAACGATCAACACCTTCTACAATGATCGTATCTGTACCAGCACCTGAAATTTTAGCGCCCATTTTATTTAAGAAAATCGCAGTATCTGTAATTTCAGGTTCACGCGCGGCATTCTCGATCGTTGTTTTACCTTTAGCTAAGGTTGCTGCCATCATAATAGATAAAGTGGCACCTACACTCACTTTCTCTACAACAATACGCGTTCCAACTAAACGATGATCAACAAATGCTTTAACATAACCATCTTCTAATGCAATTTGTGCCCCTAAACGCTCTAACCCGCTAATATGCAAATCTACCGGACGCGCACCAATAGAGCAACCGCCTGGCAATGAAACTTGTCCTTGGTTAAAACGTGCAACGAGTGGCGCCAAAGCCCAAATAGAAGCACGCATCGTTTTAACCAATTCATATGGTGCAACAAAATGATCGATACTTGACGCATCTAAATGCACCGCGCCATTTTCACCACGTTCTACAACAACCCCTAATTTACGTAAAATTTTTAATGTTGTTTCAATATCCTTTAACTCAGGTACATTCGTTAACGTCACTGGTTCTTCCGCCAGAATAGCAGCGAACAGAATAGGTAATGCCGCATTTTTTGCACCAGAAATATTAACCGAACCTTTTAAACGAGATTGCCCATAAACACGAAATTTTTGCATAAGAATATCCTACTGCTTACTTTAAGAAGGTTGATTAAACAAGCGCTCACGCTTCCACTTGTCAACGGTATAAGTTTTAATTGTCAATGCATGAATCGCGTTACTTGAAATATGTTCCATTAATGGAGCATAAATAAGTTGTTGTTGCTTGACTCTTGATAAACCTGCAAACTCATCACTAACCGCAATCACACCATAATGCGCATTCTCACCTTGAACATAAACCTCATCTAAGTTTAATGCTTCTTTTAAAATTCGTTCTATTTCTTGCGTTTCCATTAATTATTTCCGTCGGATTGAACAAATGTTGCTATCCAAGCGGATAGCCCAAATAAATCTGCCAATGTGAATAATTGGCTTGGTGCATTTTTTAACACAATGTGATATTCCTGCTTTACTACAGTTTGGCAATATTGCAAAAAATCACACAATAATGCAAAACCAGCAGAATCAATTCTACTCACTTGGGATAGGTCCCAAAAGATATATGACGTATTGCGTTTTTCTGCTGATAAAAAAGAAGCACGTTGCTCCCATAAAGGCAGCAACGTGTCACGAGATAACTCCCCAATGAATTGGAGAGTTATATTATCATCATTTTGTTTTATTGCCCAAGTTAAACTTTTTACTGTTTTCATTTGCTTATTTACTTAAAGTCACTGGTACTTTTGCTGCTTTTTCAACTTGTTCAGTGAGTGTATCTAAGCCGCTTTTTACAATTATCGGTGCCCACTCTTTCTCTTTCGTTTCTACCATACTTACGCCTTCGGCGCTCATATCAAATACTTGCCATTTCCCAGATTTACTGTTTTTATACCAATAAAAAGTTAAATTAACTGGCGCTTGATTACCACTTTGAATAACTTTGACACGAATACTTGCCGTTTTATCTGCCGATTCTGTTTTTGGCTTATCAATTTGTAATTTTTGATCCGAATACAAAGTTAGTACTTGTGCATAAGTTTGTTCAATATATTGCTCAAAAGCAGTAAAGAATTTTTCTCTTTGCTCTGGCGTAGTTGCTTTAAAATTTTTACCTAATACTTTTGAACCTGCATATTTAACATGAACATAAGGCATAAGTTCAGAACGTACAATTGTTCTCAAATAATTAGGATCTTGTTTGATTTTAGCTTGATTAGCTGTAATGTTTTTAAATAATTTTTCAGACACTTCTACGGTTAAATCATAAGGTGTCTCTGCTGCAAATACTTGAACTGAAAAAAGTGCGGTCAAAACTACCACAATTTTTGCCATCATGCTTTTCAATGTTGCCAACATAGTATTCTCCTACTTAACTTCCTAAAAAAATTGAACATTCAGCGCTATTGTTCACTTGCCTCTGACGCTGTGCCCGCCTCGTTCTTATTACGATCACCATATAAGAATTGTCCAACTAAATCTTCCAACACTAACGCAGATTTAGTATCTACAACGCGAGTACCTTCTTTCCACATTGCGACTTCACCATCATCAAAACCAACACTTAATGCAATATATTGTTCGCCTAATAAGCCAGATGTTTTAATTGACAAAGCACTTGTTTCTGGAATTTCATTATAGCGTTCATCAATCGCCACCGTCACAATGGGTAAATAACTTTTTTCATCTAATGTAATCTCAGTCACTCGACCAATAACAACACCACCCACTTTCAGTGGTGCACGGACTTTTAGCCCACCAATATTGTCAAAAGTTGCATGAATTTTATAAGATTTGGTTTCACTAAATCCTTGTATATTGGCAACCTTTAAGCCTAAAAAGACTAATGCACCAATACCAAGTAACAAAAACAAACCAACCCAAAATTCATATATCCGCGTTTGTCGCATAATATTTCCTTTAATATCCAAATAATTAAATCAAGTAGTAATTAACTTGCACCAAACATTAATGCTGTTAATACAAAATCTAAGCCCAACACAACTAATGAAGCATGTACAACTGTTCTTGTCGTCGCTTTACTAATCCCTTCTGAGGTTGGAATACAATCATAGCCATTAAATAATGCGATCCAAACAACTGCAATAGCAAAACAAACACTTTTAATAAAGCCATTCAATAAATCATTTTCCCAAGTCACTGAATTCTGCATTACAGACCAAAAACTACCTGCATCAACCCCTTTCCAATCTACACCGACTAAAGAACCGCCCCAAATACCAATTGCGGTAAAAATCACAGCAAGAATTGGCATTGCCATGACTCCCGCCCAAAAACGTGGTGCAATCACACGACGTAAGGGATCTACCGCCATCATCTCTAAACTAGATAATTGTTCTGTTGCTTTCATTAAACCGATTTCAGCAGTTAAAGCAGAACCCGCACGACCAGCAAATAAAAGTGCGGTCACAACAGGTCCTAATTCACGTAATAGCGAAAGTGCAACAAGCTGCCCTAAACTCGTTTCAGCGGAAAAATCCACTAAAACAACATAGCCTTGTAAACCTAACACCATACCAATAAATAGACCTGACAGCATAATAATAAGTAAAGATTGCACACCAAGCACATGTAATTGTTTTACCAATAAAGGAAAATGTTTTCTTACTCGAGGCTGACCCACTAGTGCACCAAATAACATAAATCCAGCACGCCCAACTGCACGGCAAGCACTAATTGCATTGTGTCCAAAATTAGCAATAAATTTGATCATTTAAACAGTTCCTCCACATAATCTTGCGCAGGAAAATGAAAACGGACAGGCCCATCCGCTTCACCATCTAAGAATTGGCGAACTTGTGGATCTTCACTTTGCAGCAACTGTGCTGCGCTCCCTTCTGCAATAACACGCTTATCTGCAATAATATAAGCATAATCCGCAATACTTAACACTTCTTGCACATCGTGAGAAACGACAATAGAAGTCAATTGCAATGCTTCATTTAAACGCTTAATTAAACTCAAGATCACTCCCATGCTAATTGGATCTTGTCCAGCAAAAGGTTCATCAAACATAATTAATTCAGGATCAAGCGCGATCGCTCTTGCTAAAGCTGCGCGTCTTGCCATCCCTCCAGATAACTCCGAAGGCATCAGCTCTGCTGCGCCGCGTAAACCAACAGCTTCAAGCTTCATTAACACAATCTTACGGATTAATTCTTCTGGCAGGCGAGTATGCTCACGAATTGGAAATGCAACATTATCAAATGTTGAAATATCAGTGAATAGTGCGCCTGACTGGAATAGCATTCCCATTTTTTGGCGTACTTGATACAGTTCTGAATTAGACAATTGGCAAATATCTTGTCCTTCGAACCAAATTTCACCTTTTTCAGGATGTAATTGCCCACCAATTAACTTTAATAAAGTGGTTTTACCAATACCGGATGGTCCCATAATTGCAGTAATTTTACCTTTTTCAAACTGCAAATTCAGGTTGTCATAGATGGTTCGCTCGCCTCGTTTAAAAGTGAGATTTTTCACTTCAATTAAGGGATTACTCATAACGTCTCTTTTTAAATTAAGCTATCTCAAAACAAAGTGGGATATTCTATTAATTCCACTTGAATGTCAAATTTTCGTCAATATAAAACATACGCTCTTTTGACTATTGTTGTTTGAAAATGTTCCTTAACATAAAAATTTTCTGAAAACCTACCGCACTTTGATTTGTTTTATTAAAATTATGCTATGATTACAGCTCAATGATTAACCCTAGCAAATTGAAAATAAGTTCTATGAATATTCGTTGGAATATTGTTTTATCAGTTATTGCACTTGCGCTATTAGGCTGGTTTTATTCACTCAATCAAAGTGAACAAGATTTAAATACGCTTATCAAAAAATCAGATAGCCCTGAATATACTGGACAAAAAATGAGAACAACCGTGTTCTCTCCAACTGGAAAAAAACAATATTTAGCAAGCTCTGAATCCGTTGAACATTTCACTACTTCTGGACAAACTCATTTTCAATTGCCAGAGGTTTATTTATTTGAAATTGAAACACAAGAAAATTCAGAAAAAGAGAAAGAAAGCTGGAAATTAAGTGCAAGCAAAGCCATTTTAACAAAAGACAACATGCTTTATTTAGAAGGAAATGTTATTGCAGAAAGTCTTTTTACCAGTTCTCGTTTACAACGTGTTGAAACAGAAAGTGCTGTCGTTAATTTATCAACACAAGATATCACATCCGATAAAACAGTGAAGATTTATGGACAAAACTTCCACTCAACAGGTTTAAAATTAACAGGTAACTTGCAACAGCAAGTAGCGACTTTAAAAGAGCAGGTAAATACGTACTATGAAATTAACAAGCAATAATATTTTCCTTTTAGCCGCATTATTTACAGTAACATTGCCTGCTTTTGCGCTTAAAAGTGATTCACAGCAACCAATTAATATTGTCTCTGATAACCAATCTTTAGATATGGATAATAGTATCGTGACTTTTACAGATAATGTTGTGATTACACAAGGCTCTATTTTAATCAAAGCAAGTAAAGTCATTATTAAACGTCCACCTGAAAATTCAGGCAAAAAAGAAACGATCGAAGCCTTTGGCAATCCAGTAACTTTCTATCAAAAACTAGACGATGGAAAACCTGTTGAAGGTCAAGCGAATAAAGTTCATTACGATCTGACTCATGAGTTTTTAACGTTAACAGGTAACGCCGAATTAAAACAGTTAGATAGTAAAATTAATAGTGACGTAATTACTTATGATGTGAATAAACAGCAATTAAAGGCGAATAGTTCAGGTCATTCACGGGTCCGAACCGTGCTTATTCCAACTCAATTAAATGATAAAAATAAAAAATAAGGTTTTGTATGTCTATTCTTTATGCTGAAAATTTAGCAAAAAGCTACAAAAATCGCCAAGTTGTTTCAGATGTAAGTTTAACCGTGCATTCAAATGAAATTGTGGGTCTGCTTGGTCCAAATGGTGCTGGCAAAACAACCACTTTCTATATGGTAGTCGGTTTGGTAAATCACGACCAAGGTAAAATTCGTATTGATGACCAAGACATTAGTTTACTACCCATGCATAACCGTGCACAACGTGGTATTGGTTACTTACCGCAAGAAGCGTCTATTTTTCGCCGTTTAAGTGTCTATGATAACTTGATGGCAGTGCTTGAAATCCGCAAAGATCTCAGTCTAGATCAACGCCGTGCTAGAGCAGATGAACTGATCGATGAATTTAATATAGGTCATATTCGCAACAATTTAGGTCAATCCTTATCTGGTGGTGAGCGCCGTCGTGTTGAAATCGCACGCGCTTTAGCAGCAAACCCTAAATTTATTTTATTAGATGAACCTTTTGCAGGCGTTGATCCAATTTCAGTGATTGATATCAAAAAGATTATCATGGATTTACGTGATCGTGGTTTAGGTGTATTAATTACCGATCATAACGTGAGAGAAACACTTGATGTATGTGAACGAGCTTACATTGTCAGCGCGGGAAAAATGATTGCAACTGGTACACCTGAAGAGATACTCAATAACGAACAAGTAAAACGTGTTTACTTAGGTGAAGAATTTAAACTTTAACTTTACTATGCTTAAATTTACTGAATTACTTAAACCTGAGAATATTCGTCAGGGACTCATTTGTTCTAGCAAAAAACGTTTATTTGAAATCATCACACAAGTGATTGCAGATCAAATTCAATTAGAAAATGCAGAACAGTTTTGCTTTGAATGCTTATTAAGTCGTGAAAAAATTGGTAACTCTGGTTTAGGGAATGGCGTCGCTATGCCCAAAGCGCGTATTCCAGAAGGCAATGACCCTCTAGCAGTTTTTATTCATTTAGATTCACCGATTGACTACGAGTCCGCTGATCATCGTAACGTGGATTTAGTATTTGCCTTATTGGTGCCAGAGAAAATGTGCGAAAAATATATTTCAGTCTTGCCTCAAATTGCCGAAACGCTTTCCGATAAAACGCTTTGCAAGCAATTACGTACAGCACAAAATGCAGATGAGATTTGGCATATTTTTGAAAATGTAGATCAGCTAAATATGCAACAAAATATGCCAAATGAACATCAAGATAATGATGAAATTGTTGATGACAATAACAAATCTGTTTAATTAGTAACGAGTAGGCTTATGGATATTATTATTGTAAGTGGACGTTCTGGGGCTGGTAAATCCGTCGCTTTACGAGCCTTAGAAGATATTGGTTATTATTGTGTTGATAATTTACCACTGGATTTACTGCCTAAATTAGCCGACATTTTGTCAGTAAATCATAAATCTGTGGCAATCAGTCTAGATATTCGTAACTTACCACATTCTTCACAAACGCTCGAACAGCTCCTCAATAAAGTACAAGCACAACATCAAATTAAGATTATTTTTCTAGAGACTGATCGCGGTACTTTAATTCGCCGCTATAGCGATTCACGTCGCTTACACCCATTATCCATTCAAGATTTATCACTAGAAGCCGCAATCGATGAAGAGCAAAAACATTTAGAGCCATTGATTCAGCATGCTAATTTAATTATTGATACTACACGTCTTTCAACTCATGAGTTAGCAGAACGTTTACGTGATTTCTTATGCGGAACATCAGATAAAGACTTAAAAATTATTTTCCAATCTTTCGGCTTTAAGTATGGTGTACCATTAGATGCAGATTATGTATTTGATGTGCGCTTTTTACCAAATCCACATTGGCATTCAGAATTACGTCCCCTCACTGGTCTAGATGAACCCGTCGCTGAATTTTTAAATAAACATAACGAAGTTAATAATTTTATCTATTTAACACGCAATTATATTGAAACTTGGCTACCGATGTTAGAACAGAATAACCGTAGTTACTTAACTATCGCGATTGGCTGTACAGGTGGAAAACATCGTTCCGTGTATATTACTCAACAGCTTGGACAATATTTCCAAGCCAAGGGCAAAAATGTGCAAATTCAGCACAAATCTTTAGCTAAACATATCAAAAGCTAACAATAAAAAAGGAACAAGTATTGTTCCTTTTTAGTTTGCTTTTAATTCAACGATTTGGCTAATAATTTCGCCGCTGCTTAATTTGGTAGTTAATCGTTCCCCAATACTCACTTGCTCAATCTGAGTCACTGTATGCCCTCTTACATTTTCTGCAATAGAATAGCCCCTCGCTAATACTTTTAATGGGCTTAATCCATCTAATTTGTCACAAATTCTCGCGAGTTGATGTTGTTTATATGTTAATGAACGATTTAATCCAGCATGTAACCTTGCCTCAAGCTGATAAATATATTGCTGCTGTTTTTGCACTTGAAAAGGCAATGGATTTTTCTCAATTCGCTCTGAAAGTGCGGTCAATCTATAACGACTTTTATTCACCATGCCTTGCATAGCGAACTGCAAACGATGAGATAATTGCTGCATTCTCTGCTGCTGAGAACGTAATTGATTGTGTGGATGTTGATGTTGTAAACGCAAGCGAAGGCGTTGTAGTTCCTGGTTTTTCTCGCTAAATAAACGATCGAATGCCATTTCCAAACGCTGCTTTTTATAATATAGCTGTTGCAATAATTCTTGTTGATTACGACTGACAAGTTCTGCCGCAGCAGAAGGCGTTGGTGCACGTAAATCAGCGACGAAATCTGCAATTGTCACATCAGTTTCATGACCTACTGCACTGATAATAGGAATAACAGAATTAAAAATTGCACGAGCAACGCCTTCTTCATTAAAACAGCAGAGATCTTCTAAAGAGCCACCACCTCGTCCCACAATTAACACATCCACTTCTTGACGACGATTAGCAAGCTCAATCATTTGTACAATTTCCGTACTAGCTTCTTTGCCTTGTACTGCAGTAGGATAAATCACTACGTTTAAAGTAGGATCACGTCGCTGCAAAATATGCAAAATATCTTGTAATGCTGCGCCTGTTTTGGAAGTCACAATCCCTACAGCTTTACTAAAGTGCGGTATGTTTTTCTTGAGATTTTGTGCAAACAAACCTTCCGCCGCTAGCTTCATTTTTAAAGCCTCAAACTGTTGTTGCAGTAAACCTTCTCCAGCAGGATGCATACTTTCAATAATAATTTGATAATCACCACGCGGCTCATACAAACTGACACTGGCACGCACTAATACTTGCATGCCATTTTGAGGACGGAAGCCAACACGCAAATTTTTCATTCGAAACATAGCGGCACGCACTTGCGCATTCTCATCTTTTAACGTTAAGTACCAATGCCCTGATACAGGCTGACTAAAATTTGAAATCTCACCAGTCAACCAAACTTGCCCAAGCTGATTTTCAAGCATTAAACGAACGGATTGATTAAGTTGAGAAACAGAATAAATTTGATCGGACATGCCTCTGCCTTTTAATTCAAATAACGGGTGACTAAAAAGATAAAAATAAGACTCATAAATGAGAATAATATATAAGATACCTCATTAAAAATTAAATCTAGCCGCAAAATAACTTACTACAAGATATATTTTTTTACTTACTTTTTTATATCGCTCACTGAATCAATACCCAGCCATCATCGATCCAATTGCATAAGGTATCTAACAGTAGAGCCATTGCATTAGCTGGATCAGTCGACTGTGCACAAAGTGTAGTTAAATTTTGCCAAGTTAATTGTTCACCATCAGCTAAACGCTTCAATAATTCAGCTTCAATTTCATTTAACTCATCAAGCCATTCACCATTAGCATAAAGCAGTAATGGATTTTCTGTATAAAGTAATTTGCAATTATTGTCTTGGCTCAACACAGCCCCTTGCTGCAAAAACAAATGTATCTCATCTAAATCGCAATATTCTTCTGTTTCCAGTAGATCGTAACGTCTTGTACTGACAGCTGTCGCTACAGCTTGCTGGAATAAACGATCAAATTGTGTTGAACTTGCTAGTTTAGCTAATAACTGCTGTTTCATAGTTTGTACCATCGCTGGATCAAGCTTCCCTGTTTTTTGTACACTCGGACTTAATCGCAATGGAATATTAAACTCATTTAAATCAATTTCAGGATATGGCTGATCAAAAGCTTGGTTAACATGATCTAATAAATCTGCTAAGTTGGGACAACGTAGTCCAAATGAGAAAGTCAAACAATCATCTTCGGCAACACCATAATGCGATAGACGAGAAGGGACATATAAGATATCGCCAGGTGCCATCACTTCATCTAAAATCAAATCACCCATATCATCAAAAATACGAATTGGCTGATTTGGTTTAAATTCAGTACTTGGATCGCACCATTTACCAAGTTGCCAACGGCGATGACCATAGCCTTGAACCAAAAAGACATCATATTCATCATAGTGTTTCCCAACTGAACCACCCCTAGGCGCATAAGACGCCATAATATCATCACGCTGCCATTGTGGAATAAAACCAAATGCGCTCCAAAGTTTCCCCAGTTCAGTTGACCACTGTTCTAAATTTTGGACTAACACAGACCATTGGGCAGGCAATTTTTCAAAATCTTTTGCATTTAATGGGCTTCGCTTTAATTGCCAATTATCTTCAGAAAATTGTTTGATAAGACGTGCAGTAACTTCTTCTTGCTGCGCCAATTCAATAATATCAGCAGGCTCAAATAGACCAATAATTTGCGGTAACCCCTGACGAATTAGCAATGGCTTTTTTTGCCAATAATCACGTAAGAAAATCTCTGGCGTAATTTTTTCTGGTAAGCAAAATGTCATCTCGTTATCCTATTTCTGTTTTTCTTTGACTTGCGCAGCTTGCTGTTCAGCACGTTTGCGACGAATTTCTTTTGGGTCGGCTAATAACGGGCGGTAAATTTCAATCCGATCACCCTCTTTTAACTGATCTGTTAATTTTGCAGGACGACTGAAAATCCCAACTTTATTTTCACGTAAATCAATTTCGGTAAACTGCTGCAAAATACCAGATTGTAAAATAGCAGTTTGAATCATCGTGCCCTCTTCCACCATTAATTTTTTTAAGTAATGGCGATTAGGATAGGCATAAACAATTTCAATATTAATTTGTGCCACCATACACCTCTTTTGCACGCTGTTTAAATGCGTTGATCATTCTTGTGGTTAAATGTGTAAAAATTTGTCCAAAAGCCATAGCAATAATGGGATTAGAAAATTCAAACTCCAGTCTTAATGCAATTTTACAACAACGTTCATCTAACTCATCAAAAATCCATTCCCCCTGTAAAAATTTAAATGGTCCTTCAACTAATTGCATTTTGATTGAACGATTTGTTAGCATCGTGTTTTGAGTGGTAAAACGTTGACTAATCCCTGCTTTTGCAATCACTAACTCTGCTGTCACTTGATTTGCTTGGTGGGTTAATGTTCGCCCTGCGACGCAACCAGGTACAAATTCAGGATATTGTTCATAATTATTCACTAATTGATACATTTGTTCAGCACTATAGGCGACCAAAGCACTTTGATTAATTATTGGCATATTATTACTACTTATTTTTCAAAAAAATTTTGTGTATTATAGCGGAAAAGCGCGCTCTAAATAAGCAAAGAATTGGGACAATAACAATGAACTTTAAACAACTATTTATTTTATTATTAGAAAATCGCCAAAAACACCCATCCCCAATTCAATTTGATCAAATTCAATCTATCCTACTTCGTCCTTTAGGCTTTGCAATTGGCGATGCTGCTGTGCATACCGCTCACCTCAAACAACTTAAAACTCTCTTTCCTAAAGCCAAACTAGGGGTTGTTGTACGTGGTGCCAATAAAGCGATTTACCAAGCTTCGGGACTGGTTGATGAATTTGTAGAACGTAATCTGCCAAGCTATATCAAGCATTGCAAAAAGTGGGATCTCTTACTCGATTTTGAAAACAACTTTAATTCCGCATCCCTCTTTATGGATCGCATTTTGATGCCAAAATGGATTGTCATTTTCCGTAAATATAATAAGAAATATTACAATTTTGAGACAATTAAAAGTTACGATATTCATTGCCCACAAAAGGATAATGAGCGTTTAAGTCACTATTTAATGCAATCGGTGTTTGCAGAACATTTTTCACTGCCTGAACCTGAAAGTGTGCTGCATACGACACAACAAAATCAGCAAAAAATTGCTGCTTATTGGCAAGCGAATAAATTTCGTTTACTGCTTTGCCCCCAGGGGAGTAAACGTCAAATTCCCGCAGCCGAATTGGCTGAATTACTGAACCGTAGTTTAACAAGCAACTTAGCTACACAAGTCGAATGTATTATAGGTTACACCCCAACAGCCCCTAATTATTACCAACAACTTCATGCGTTGTGCCCAACATTAGACATTAAACTTTCACCACAAACCCGCCTAGATGAATATTTAGCGCTTGTTGAAAGTGCTGATTTCGTGATTGCTGTCGATGGTGGTTCTTTGCATTTAGCTTGTGCTTTCCAAAAGCCATTACTCAGTTTTTTTGCGAATAGTCAACCTAATTTAGGCACTTGGGAACCCTTAATTCCTGCTCATGTACCTCACCTTAAAATCATTAGTGCTCACCAAGAAAATACTTATTCTGGCAATACACAAAACTTTCCATTAGAAAACGCAATTCCTTGGTTAACGCAACAAATCACAACATTGAGTAAAAAGTAGTTTTCCGCTACAATACGCCACTATTTTTGAGTCGTGGAAGAGAAGAATGTCTGAAATAAAATTAATTGTGGGATTAGCAAATCCGGGCGATAAATATGCGGATACTCGCCACAATGCTGGAGAATGGTTAATTGAGCGTTTAACACGTCGTTTTAATCTTAATTTAGTGCCAGAAAATAAATATTTTGGCAAAACAGCACGCGCATTGATTCATGGACATGAAGTGCGTTTTTTAGTGCCTACTACATTTATGAATCTAAGTGGTAAAGCCGTCAGCACACTAGCCAACTTCTATCGTATTAAACCTGAAGAAATTTTAGTCATTCATGATGAATTAGATCTACCACCTGGCGTTGCTAAAATTAAACAAGGTGGTGGGCATGGTGGTCATAATGGGCTACGCGATACAATCACACAACTAGCGAATAACAAAAATTTCTATCGTTTACGCATTGGTATTGGTCACCCAGGAGATAAAAATTTAGTTTCTGCTTATGTGCTTGGTAAACCTTCCCCAGCAGATTGGCAATTAATGGATAAAGTTCTTGATGAAGCAACGGATTGTATAGAGATCTTAATCAAAGAAGGAATTACAAAAGCAACAAATCGTTTAAATAGTTTTAAAGCTTAACTGTGAGGAGCTAAACATGAAAAAATTATTGCCTACATTATTAATTGCTGTTGTATTAAGTGGTTGTTCTGCCCGTGCAATACTTGTACAGAAAAAAACAGCCTATGACCCAACAACAGATGCAAGAATTCGAATCTATCAATCAAATGGTAATAAAACAACCAAGATACTCAGTGCAACAAGTTGTAAACAAGTTCAAGAAGGTCAAAAACAGATCCGTAGTCGCAATCCGTTTAAAAGTGAAAACACGCATAATGGATTGCCGAGACGTACATTAAAGAGTGTCTCGATTGGCATGCCCCAAACACAATATAGCGTTGATACGCTTAAACGAGATAGCTACTTTGATACTGTCTCATTTATTGAGCAGCGTATTATTGCGAATGAACCTGCAATCGTCAGTGGTACAACTTGGTTTGGCACTACTGGCTATGTTGGCAATGCAAAAACGCACTCAAATACTTACTGTGAAATCAATGCAGAGTTTATGCCTAAAGCTGGTGTTGACTATGAGCTGCATTATCAATTTACGGGAAAAGAGTGCTCTGTTCGAATAAATACGCTTACCCCACTTGAGACACCAACAGGCAAAGTCACTGCGAAAGTGGGTGAAAATGTACCACTTAAACGATGTAAGTAAAGTTCAATAAAAATCAAATTTATTAAGTAAGGAAAAATTATGGGATTTAAATGTGGCATTGTAGGTTTACCTAACGTGGGAAAATCTACACTATTTAATGCATTAACTAAAGCAGGTATTGAAGCAGCAAACTACCCTTTCTGCACGATTGAACCCAATACAGGCGTAGTACCGATGCCAGATCCACGTTTAGATGCACTCGCAGCTATCGTCAATCCAGAACGCATTCTGCCAACGACAATGGAATTTGTCGATATTGCAGGTTTAGTCGCTGGTGCCAGTAAAGGCGAAGGTTTAGGAAATAAGTTCTTAGCCAACATTCGTGAAACCGATGCAATCGGTCATGTTGTACGTTGTTTTGAAAATGACGATATCGTGCACGTCGCGGGTAAAATTGATCCCGCCGAAGATATTGACACCATTAATACCGAACTTGCCTTAGCTGATTTAGATAGCTGTGAACGCGCAATCCAACGTTTACAAAAACGCGCTAAAGGTGGTGATAAAGACGCTAAATTCGAGCTTTCTATTATGGAAAAAATCTTACCAGTACTTGAAAATGCCGGTATGATTCGTTCGATAGGTTTAGATAAAGAGGAATTACAAGCTATCAAAGGTTACAATTTCTTAACCTTAAAACCCACAATGTACATTGCTAACGTTAATGAAGATGGCTTTGAAAATAACCCTTATTTAGATCTTGTACGTGACATTGCAGAGAAAGAAGGTGCTGTTGTTGTGCCTGTTTGTGCAGCAATTGAATCTGAAATTGCTGAATTAGATGATGAAGAAAAAGTTGATTTTCTGCAAGATTTAGGCATTGAAGAACCGGGCTTGAATCGGGTTATTCGTGCTGGTTATAAATTACTTAATTTACAAACCTACTTCACCGCTGGTGTCAAAGAAGTGCGTGCTTGGACAATTCCAATTGGTGCAACTGCACCAAAATCAGCAGGGGTAATTCATACTGATTTTGAAAAAGGCTTTATTCGTGCTGAAGTGATCTCTTATGCAGATTTCATTCAATATAAAGGTGAAGCTGGTGCAAAAGAAGCGGGTAAATGGCGCCTTGAAGGAAAAGATTATGTTGTACAAGATGGCGATGTCATGCATTTCCGCTTTAACGTATAAAACTCACTAAAAAAGCACCGCACTTTACCTCCCAAAGTGCGGTGCTTTTTCATTCACATTCATAATAAAAATAAGAGAAGACAAGATGTCGAATAAAAAAATCGGATTATTATCCCTCACCGCATTAGTGCTAAGTTCAATGATTGGTTCGGGAATTTTCAGTTTGCCGCAGAATATGGCTGAAGTCGCAGGCGCACAAGCATTAATCATCGGCTGGGTTATCACAGGTATCGGCATTATCTTTCTTGGCTTATCTTTTTTCTATATCTCGCGTTTAAAACCCGAGCTTGATGGCGGTATTTATACTTATGCGCGCGAAGGCTTTGGTGATTTAGTTGGTTTCCTCTCCGCATGGGGATATTGGTTGTGTGCGACTATTGGTAGTGTGGGATATTTGGTCGTTGCCTTTGAAGGATTAGGTTTATTCACTGATAATGAAGATCGTGTATTATTTGGGCAAGGCAATACATTTTTTGCATTTTTGGGTGCTTCAATTGTGGTATGGTTGGTGCATTGGCTCATCACAAGAGGCGTGAAAGAGGCTGCTTTTCTTAACCTACTCGCAACTTTTGTCAAAGCATTTCCGCTCGTATTATTCATTGTCTTAGCGGCTTGGTATTTTTCACCACAAACTTTTAATTATGATATTAACGCTGTTGAATTAAAGAATAATATTTCAGATCAAGTTAAAAATACGATGTTAATTACATTATGGGTGTTTGTTGGTGTTGAAGGTGCGGCAGTGCTTTCGGCACATGCTAAAAAACGCAGTGATGTAGGATTAGCAACAGTATTCGGTATTGTCATTGCATTAATTTTATATGTTGCAATTACAGTTTTATCACTCGGTATCTTACCACGCGAAACTATTGCGAATATGTCGAATCCGTCTATGGCGGGGTTATTGGAAAATATGATTGGTCATAGTGGAAAAATCATTATTACTGCTTGCTTAATTGTTTCCGTACTCGCCTCATACATTAGTTGGACAATGTATTCTGCTGAAGTCCCTTATCGTGGTGCAAAAAATGGCGCATTTCCACAAATCTTGAACAAAATAAATGAAAACGAGACACCAATCAATTCTCTTTGGTTCACTAACTTCATTGTACAATTCTGTTTAATTTTAGTCTTAATGACAGGCAAAAGTTATAATGCCCTTTTACTCATCTCAACTTCCATGATCCTCGTACCCTATTTGTTAATTGGCGCCTATTTACTCAAATTGTCCATTCAACAAAATAGCGCTTGGTACATTAAATTAACGGGTTTAATGGCATCGATCTATGGCTTATGGATTATTTACGCCGCAGGCTTAAACTATCTGTTACTGTCGGTGTTACTTTACGTACCTGGAATCGCTATTTATTTATATTCAAGATACCAATATCAAGGTAAATGCTTGCAACTCAAAACAAATGAGAAAATCTTGTTATCTGTGATTGCTGGTGCCTTTGTTTTTGCGCTGTACAATAACATCAGTAATCTCACCTAATTGCAATCAGGCAAAAGTGCGGTCAGTTTTGGTGCATTTTTGCCATTTCTGATATTGATTCTAGATTCAGCTTAGATACCAAGCTACTGTTGCCAAAATTGATCTTCCACATCTTGAAATTGGGCAAAGGTCCATACCTCTTGAATTTTGCCGTCGGTAATTTTAAATAAATCAATACCTGGCATATTCAGTCTATCTTGAGCACTACGTTGTGCAGAAGAAATAACACTTGCCGCAACAAAATCATCATTATATGCTGCCCAATGTGTGACAACTCGAAAAGTACCATTGCTACACTTAACAAACTCGGCTAAACGTGCTTGTAATGCAGATTTACCAACAACTAAGCCAGATAAAGGACCTTCTCCTCCCATATGCCATTTAATGTCATCAGCCATACAAGCAAATGCAGCGGCAAAATCACCAGAAGCTAACGCTTGGGTATAAGTATTAAATACCTTCATCATCTCATTTTTCATGCTCATCCTCCTGAGTAAAATAGAAGACATCTTCAACTTGAACCATGTTATACTCCCTAGTCTTCATTTAACAAGTACGCACATTTACAATACATAGTATCAAATAGATGACTATCATTGATTTTAAAAGGTATTTTTATGTCAATTAATTATGAGCAATGCCCTTACATTACTACGCAAAAAGTATTACAAGGAAAATGGGCAATTGTGGTTTTATATCATCTCAATACTGGCACTAAGCGATTTAATCAACTTGAAAAGCTGATACCACAAGCAACACGAACAGTATTAACTCGACAATTGCGCCAACTTGAAAAAGATAAATTAGTAGAGAGAAAAGTCTTTGCTGAAGTTCCACCACGAGTTGAGTACAGTTTGACTGAACTTGGTATGCAATTTCAGCAAGTATTAACACAAATTGAGGTTTTTGGACTGACCTATATCACCGCATTAAAATCGTTAAAAAAATGATCAGCACGATTTAATAAATAGTAAAAAAACGTTTAACTTATTGCTAATTTAAGTACATCAGCTAATTTTATTGCGTTAAATCCTAATTTATCTGTTGAAATACATAGTCGATATCCTGCTCAGTTTGTTATAGTATTCACCCTTAACCTACACTGAAATTAAGCAGTTCATCTCTTTGTAAGGAATAATTATGATGACTTTATCCGATCTTCTCCAGCGACGCCGAGCCGTACGCTATTTTGATCCAGAGCAACCTCTTGATAGCCAAAAAGTAAAACATTGCTTACAGCTCGCCACATTGGCGCCAACCAGTTCTAACATGCAACTGTATGAGTTTTATCATATTACGGACAACGCATTACTGAGCAAATTAGCCGAAGCTTGTTTAAATCAACAAGCAGCCACAACAGCACAACAAATGGTTGTGTTTGTCGCGCGTCAAGATTTATATCAACAGCGGGCACAGGCAATTTTAGATTTTGAAATTGACAACATAAAACGTAACAGCCCTGTCGAGCGTCATGCTAATCGTATTAAAGGCAAAACGGATTATTACGCCAAATTAATGCCCTTTGCTTACCGCCGTTGTTTTGGTCTACTCGGTTTATTTAGAAAAGTATTAGCTAAAACAATCAGCCTATGGCGCCCTATCTATACCGAAATGTCGGAAGCGGATATGCGTGTAGTAACCCACAAAAGTTGTGGATTAGTCGCACAAACGTTCATGCTTGCAATGACAGAACAAGGCTATGATACTTGTCCAATCGAAGGGCTAGACAGCAATCGTGTTAAGAAAACTTTGGCGCTTCCAGCTGGTGCTGAAATCAATATGATCGTTGCTTGTGGTGTACGTAAAGCAGGCAGGGGCATCTGGGGAGAGCGTTATCGCATTCCTTTTGAGCAGGTCTATTACAAAAAATAGCAAGTATCAAATTAAAAAATGGGCATCTTTCGACGACCTGTCATTTAAGATGCCCATTTTTTACTTACTGTTCAAGATGTATTTATCTACAACAATATAAGCTTCTCATCTACTGAATTATCACACTCAAATGCATATATTCACTCTAACAGTTCAATATAAGTGTGACATCAAAGATTGCTCACTTGATTAACAACATCATAATAAAATTTGCTAAAAACTGACCGCACTTTTACTCTAACAGCCCCATTCAAGACTTAATCAATTCTGCTTGTGTTAACACGACCTGTTGTAATACACAAATTCCAGCCTCAATATCTTCCCATGTAGTAAACTCCAACGGATTATGGCTAATCCCCTCACGAGATGGCACAAAAATCATTCCTGTTGGACATAATTTTGCCATATGCATAGCATCATGCCCTGCACCACTTGGCATAATTTCATAATCATAGCCCAACTGTTCGGCTGTCGTACGAATAAGCTCAATAATGCTATCAGATAATATAACTGGACTATCTTTAGAAATCAGTTGTAATTCTATCGCTAAACCACGTCTTGCTGAAACCTGCTCAAGTTGTTGCTGCAAGGCAATAAAAACCGCTTCTCTGGCAGCAACATCAATACCTCGAATATCCACTAACAATTCACAATCACCGGGAACTACATTCATCACGCCGGGTTTAGCCACTAAATTTCCAACGGTTGCAACGGTTGAGTGTCCTGCTACAATAGCCGCTTGTTCAATAGCTAAAGCAAGCTCTGCACCACCTAATAACGCATCATGGCGATAATGCATTGCTGTCGCACCAGAATGATCTGCTTGCCCTTTAATCTTCACTCGACAGCGAATTGGTGCCGCAATCCCGGTCACGATACCAATCGTTTCATTTTCATTTTCTAAACGAGGTCCTTGCTCAATATGTAGCTCAAAGAAACATTTAAATTCGTTAGCTTGGCGTCGTGCATTGTCGACTAACTCAAAATTTAATCCCACCTCTGCGAGCGCATCCGCTAAACTTTTCCCTTGTTTATCCTTTAACAGGCTCAGTCCCACTTTATCCACAACACCACACATAACTTTACTGCCTAGCGTCGCATAATTAAAGCGGCTGGATTCTTCACAAGTAAAAATAATCAATTCCAAAGGGTAGCGTGTTTTTATGTCTTGTTCACAAGCGTTTAATAAGATTTCCAAACCAGCAACAGAACCTAAAGGCCCATCAAGAGTACCCGCATTAACAACAGTATCAATATGTGAACCAAAAGCAACTGCGGGTAAATGATCTTCAACTCCTGCTTTGCGAATAAACAAATTACCAATTTCATCACGTCGAATTGACAGATCATATCCTTGACATAGTTCAATCAAATAATTGTGTGCAAGTTCATCTTCAGGACTAAATGCTAAACGTGTTAACTCACCTTCAACAGAAGATATTGAAGCGAGTTTTTTAATAATGCCCTGTACTCTAGTGAGATTAATTGACATAAGCGCTCCTTTTGTGCTGGATAATAAAAAATTATTTTGGATAAGTCTGGTTAGATATCGCTGAAAACTGCAAAACTAGCATCCAATATAACATCAGATGCAATTTTCTCTTGTATCTTGTGAGGTAACGCTAAGTTGGTAAACAACCTATTACAATTGATAGCATTAAATAGAAACATAAAATCTATTCCTTGGGGTACATTATGTCATTGACATAATTTAAGGAACAGATTTTTATCAATATTTGTTTATTATTTGGTTAATTCTGTCACTAAACTAATCACATCTTGCACTTGTTGTGCCGACAATGCGCCTTCATTGACAAATTTCACTTTACCATTTTTATCTAGCACTACAATTAGGCTTTCTTTCTCTTTCAAATTCCATGCATTTTTGACCGCACTTTGCTGATCTAAAACTACTTGACTACGCGCATTGCTTTTTTTCCCTTTCTCCGCACTACTTTTAACAAAGCCACCTGTTCCAAACACTGTATCATCAGCATTAATAATTGTCGTCGTTTGGTATTTCTCTGCACTCAATTGTGCCGCCTTAATTGCAGCCATTAAAGGCTCATTTTTTTCCTTTACGCTACTGCGTCCAGCAAAATGATGCACAATACGAACTTTCCCAGCTAAATTTGCTGAATTCCAAGCTTGATAATTGACTTGTTCCCCTTGTAGCATTAATTCACCATCAGTGGCAACATTCACTACGGGTAAATGCATATTCAATTGAATGTTATGGGCAAATAAAGATGGAACAAATAACATGGTAGCAAGCCCTAAACTGAAGGTAGTTTTTTTCATTTTATTTTCCTTATTTTGTAGTAAATGCAGCGATTCTACTGGAAAAGCGAATCTCAACAAATCAGAGTTGTTAACGCGGAATTTTGGTAAAATCTTGCTTCTTTGCTATACTTTCGCGTCATTTTATTGAAGAAGGAAATTAAAGAATGGAACAAATGCCAAATTGCCCAAAATGCCATAGCGAATATGTTTATCATGACTCAATCAATTTTGTTTGTCCCGATTGTAGTCACGAATGGTCTGGCAACGACGTGGTAGAAAATGATGAAAAAGTCGTTAAAGATAGTAACGGTAATATTTTACAAGATGGTGATGCTGTCATTCTAATTAAAGATTTAAAAGTAAAAGGTTCCTCAATTGTCCTGAAGAAAGGTACTAAAGCAAAAAACATTCGTTTAGTGGATGCAGATCACGATGTCGATTGTAAAATTGATGGACAAAGCTTTTCATTAAAATCTGAATTTTTGAAAAAGGCCTAATATGCAAAATGTGCTATTAAAACATCCGTTAATAGCACATTTTTTATTATTTGCGACACTTCGAAGAACCATAGCTACTCCCACCCGGTAAACATTCACAAGCCTCACCATCACCATCGCCATCTAAATGATATGCTGCATACCTTTCCATATAAGCTTGTGCTTGTGCCTGTGTTTTAAAACTCTTGCAGCTCACTCGTTTTGCGACGGCATTATAAGAAATGATTAAAATAAGTAATCCAAACAAAATGCGTTTCATTTTATCTTCCCTTCATTATGTTTTAACTATCAATTGAAGTTATTTTAAATACAAATAATCTAGGTATAAAGCGAAATAGTTTGATCTACTTCACAGATCGAATAAAACCCTTTTGCACTTTTTTTATTTACTCTTACACTAAACTTCAAAGCTTATCGAAACGTTTCGATAAAAAAGAAACAAAACAAAGTTGAGGTATGTAATGAAAAAAACAACTGTACTCAATGCGCAATTATCCCAAGTGATTGCCAAATTAGGTCATACAGATAGCTTAACCATTTGTGATGCAGGCTTACCCATTCCAACACCCGTTGAACGTGTTGATTTAGCCTTAAGTGCAGGTGTGCCAAGCTTCTTGCAAACCTTCAACGCAGTAGCAACAGAAATGTTTGTCGAGCGCGCAGTGATCGCACAAGAAATTAAAGAGAAAAATCCCAAAATTTTAACCGCACTTTTAAACAGCCTTACTCAGCTAGAACAGCAACAAGGAAATCACATTAAAGTGGAATATGTTCATCATGAGGCATTCAAAGCTTATACCTATCACTGCAAAGCGATTGTGCGCAGTGGCGAATGTTCACCTTATGCCAATGTCATTTTATATTCAGGCGTACCATTTTAAGGGGTACTCAACATGCAACATCAACCTTTACTCAAAATTAGCGGTATTGATAAATCTTTCCCCGGTGTAAAAGCACTCAGTAACGCATGTTTATCTGTTTATGCCGGACGGGCAATGGCATTAATGGGTGAAAATGGGGCGGGAAAATCAACCCTAATGAAAGTATTAACTGGTATTTACAGCAAAGATGCAGGGACCATTGAATATTTGGGTCAACAAGTCGCGTTTAAAGGTCCTAAAGATTCTCAAGAAGCAGGAATCAGTATTATCCATCAAGAACTGAATTTAGTCAGTAACTTAACTATCGCTGAAAATATTTTCTTAGGTCGCGAATTTACCACACCTTGGGGCGGGATTGATTGGAAAAAAATGCACCAAGAAGCCGATAAATTGCTCAAACATCTTGGTGTACCACATAGTAGCCACCAGCTTTGTGCTGAACTGTCTATTGGCGAACAACAAATGGTGGAAATTGCCAAAGCGCTCAGTTTTGAATCTAAAGTCATCATTATGGATGAACCAACTGATGCGTTAACCGATACTGAAACTGAAGCCTTATTTAAAGTCATTCGTGAACTAAAAGCTGAAAAACGTGGCATTGTCTATATTTCACACCGCATTAAAGAAATTTTCGAAATTTGCGATGATGTCACCGTACTACGTGATGGTCAGTTCATTGGTGAAGCTGCTGTTGTCGATCTTGATGAAGATCGCTTGATTGAAATGATGGTCGGACGTCGCCTAGATGAACAATATCCTCATTTAGCTCAAACAGCAGGCGAGGTATTACTTGAAGTAGAAGGCTTAACTGGTAGTGGTGTACATGATGTGACCTTTAATTTACATCGAGGCGAAATTCTCGGTATTTCAGGTTTAATGGGCGCTGGTCGAACTGAACTCATGAAAGTCCTCTATGGAGCATTACCACGTAGTAGTGGAAAAGTACGTCTAAATGGGAAAGAAATTCACAATACTTGTCCACAAGATGGTTTAAATAATGGCATTGTCTATATTTCTGAAGACCGTAAAGGCGATGGTTTAATTCTTGGCATGTCGGTCAAAGAAAATATGTCATTGACAGCCCTTGATTATTTTTCTAAAGCCATTCAAATCGATCATAGCGCAGAAAAACTGGCTGTCGGCGATTTTATCACCATGTTCAACATTAAAACGCCAAGCCAAGATCAACAAATCGGCTTACTTTCTGGTGGTAATCAACAAAAAGTCGCGATTGCAAAAGGGTTAATGACACGCCCTAAAGTCTTGATCTTAGATGAGCCAACACGAGGTGTTGATGTGGGCGCCAAAAAAGAAATTTACCAACTGATCAATGAATTCAAAAAAGATGGCTTAAGTATCATTATTGTTTCTTCTGAAATGCCAGAAGTACTTGGTATGAGCGATCGTATTTTAGTGATGCATGAAGGACGTATCAGTGCGGAATTCCAACGTGGCGAAGCCACTCAAGAGAAATTATTAGCAGCTGCCATTGGCAAAAGTGCGGTCTAAATTTTAAGGATTTATTATGACAACTCAAACCAAACCCTTTCAATTAGGTAAATTTTTAATCGAACAACGCTCAGTCATTGCACTATTGGTATTGATCGCGATTGTTTCTATCATCAATCCTGATTTTTTCAGTGTTGATAACATTCTCAACATTCTACGTCAAACTTCTGTCAATGCAATTATTGCAGTTGGCATGACTTTTGTCATTTTAATTGCTGGTATCGATCTTTCAGTAGGATCGGTGTTAGCGCTAACAGGCGCCATTGCGGCTTCTATGGTCGGCGCAGAGCTGCCTATTTTGCTCGTCATTCCAGCGACACTTCTCATCGGTACATTACTCGGTGGTGTCAGCGGTGTGATCGTGGCTAAAGGTAAAGTACAGGCGTTTATTGCGACCTTAGTGACAATGACATTATTACGTGGTGTGACGATGGTCTATACCGATGGACGCCCAATTAGTACGGGCTTTTCAGAAGGTGCTGACGCCTTTGCTTTCTTAGGTACTGGCTATGTATTGGGTATTCCTGTACCAATTTGGATTATGGCATTTGTTTTTGCTGCTTCTTGGTATGTGTTAAAACATACTCGTATTGGTCGCTATATCTATGCCCTAGGTGGTAATGAATCAGCCACCCAACTATCAGGCATAAACGTCAATAAAATCAAAATTTTTGTCTTTGCAGTCAGCGGTTTCTTATCTGCACTAGCAGGCTTAATCGTCACTTCACGTCTCTCATCAGCCCAACCTACTGCAGGGGTTTCTTATGAATTAGATGCTATCGCAGCGGTTGTTGTTGGTGGTACCAGCTTAATGGGCGGTAAAGGACGTGTCATGGGGACATTAATTGGCGCATTAATTATTGGCTTCCTAAACAATGCACTCAACCTATTAGATATCTCATCTTATTATCAGATGATTGCCAAAGCCTTAGTTATTTTGATTGCGGTTTTAGCCGATAATTACTTAGGAACGAAAAAAGTTTAACCCACTCACTTTGTAGGAGAACTCACTATGAAAAAACTTCAAAAATTAACCACATTAGCTTCAGCATTAATGCTAAGCTTCGCGGTTAGCGGTACTGCACTGGCTAAAGAAACGATTGCATTAGCAGTGTCAACCCTAGATAACCCATTTTTCGTGACATTAAAAGATGGTGCGCAGAAAAAAGCGGATGAGCTGGGTTATAAACTCGTCGTGCTTGATTCACAAAACGATCCAGCTAAAGAATTGGCTAATGTTGAAGATCTCACTGTTCGTGGTGTAAAAGTATTACTAATCAACCCAACAGATTCTGAAGCAGTAGTCAATGCAGTGAAAATGGCAAATCGCAATAAGATCCCTGTTATCACGTTAGACCGTGGTGCAGTTGCTGGTGATGTTGTAAGCCATATTGCCTCAGATAACGTTGCAGGTGGTAAAATGGCAGGTGATTTTATCGCACAAAAATTAGGCGCTGGTGCTAAAGTTATTCAATTAGAAGGTATCGCGGGTACATCAGCAGCACGTGAACGTGGTGAAGGCTTCAAACAAGCCATTGAAGCACACAAATTTGATGTATTAGCAAGCCAACCTGCTGATTTTGATCGCACTAAAGGACTCAATGTCATGGAAAACTTACTTGCGAGTAAAGGGGATGTCAAAGCAGTATTTGCACAAAATGACGAAATGGCATTAGGTGCATTACGTGCGATCAAAGCGGCAAATAAAGAAGTTTTAGTCGTCGGATTTGATGGTACCGATGATGGTGTAAAAGCAGTTGAAACAGGTAAAATGGCAGCAACAATTGCGCAACAGCCTGATTTAATTGGTGCACTTGGTGTTGCTACCGCAGATAAACTGTTAAAAGGTGAAAAAGTCGACGCTAAAATCCCTGTAGATTTAAAAGTCATTAGTCAATAATATATCGTATTCATGGCGATTTATCGGGCAGATCATCAGATCTGCCCAAATTTAAATGTAGTAACAGACAAAGATAAGCGAAAAGAAGATGAAAAAATTAACCGTTCTTGGCAGTGTCAATGCCGATCATGTGATTTCCGTGCCTCATTTTGCTAAACCAGGCGAAACCCTCACAGGTAGCCACTATCATATTGCTTATGGAGGTAAAGGTGCGAACCAAGCAGTTGCTGCAGCACGCTTAGGCGCCAATATTGATTTTATTGCTTGTATTGGTGATGATGATATTGGTCAAGCAATGAAGAAAACATTTATACAAGATGGTATGAATACTGATGCTGTTGTTGAAATCAAAAATGAAATGACAGGTATTGCAATGATTCAAGTTGCAGCGAGTGGAGAAAACAGTATTGTCATTTCTGCTGGTGCAAATGCCTATTTAAATGAAGACATCGTTGATACATTTGCCGATAAAATCATGCAAGCAGACGCCTTATTAATGCAACTTGAAACCCCATTAAGTGCGGTCATTTCTGCGGCAAAATTAGCCAAATCATCTCATACTCAAGTTGTCTTAAACCCAGCACCAGCGCAAGCGCTACCAGATGAACTACTTACTCTGTTAGATATGATCACTCCCAATGAAACAGAAACCGAAATTTTAACGGGTGTCAAAGTAGTAGATGAACAAAGTGCACAACAAGCAGCACAAGTTTTCCATCAAAAAGGCATTGAAACCGTTTTGATCACGCTCGGCTCAAAAGGTGTTTATGTTAGCCAAGGAAAAACTAACCAAATCATTACGGGTTTCCGTGTTGAAGCCAAAGATACAACTGCCGCAGGTGATACGTTCAATGGTGCCTTAATGACAGCATTATTAGAAGATAAGCCACTTGCTGAAGCAATCCGCTTTGCCCATGCCGCCGCCGCGATTAGCGTCACCAGACAAGGTGCCCAACCTTCAATCCCAACGAGAGAAGAAACACTGAATTTTCTAAAAAGTAATACATAGTTATCAATTTACCCGTATAAACCGCTCGGACTTGAAGGCATTTTTTGAAAGAAACAACTGTGAAATTGTTGGTTAAAAAGATTTTCTTTACGAGAAGAATAGCAGTTTAATCGGAGTGCATTTCTTTGCTTACTTTCTTTGCTTGAGCAAAGAAAGTAAGATACTTAAAAAACAAGGAAAAATGACGTTATGGCAACAATGAAAGACATCGCTAGGATAGCACAAGTATCAACTTCCACCGTATCTCATGTCATTAATAATTCACGTTTTGTCAGCGATGAAATCCGAGCTAAAGTGCTCAATGTTGTTCAAGAGCTCAACTATACGCCCTCTGCCCTCGCCCGCAGCCTCAAAGTAAAAGAAACCAAAACCATCGGTTTACTGGTGACTGCAACAAATAACCCTTTTTTTACAGAAGTAGTAAGTGGCGTTGAACAATATTGTAATCAACATAATTACAATCTGATCTTATCTAATACTGAAGGTAATACCGATCGCTTGCGTAACAATCTACAGACGCTAATCCAAAAGCAAGTTGATGGCTTATTATTAATGTGTTCTGACTCCCGTATTCAAATTGGGAAAGACCTCAATTTAAATTTGCCTTTTGTCATTATGGACTGGTGGCCAACTGAAGAAGACGCAGATAAAATCTTTGAAAATTCAGAATATGGCGGTTATCTTGCAACAAAAGCGTTAATCGAAAAAGGGCATCAACAAATTGCAATTATCACCGGTAATCTCAAAAAATCACTCGCGCATAACCGACTTAATGGCTATAAAAAAGCCCTTGCCGAAGCTAACATTCCATTAAAATCTGAATTTATTATTGAAAGCCATTTTGACTTCGAAGGGGGGATGATTGGCATGGAAAAAGTCCTCGCCCTAACCCCTCGCCCAACAGCAGTTTTTGCTTGTAGTGATAGTATTGCTTTTGGTGCTTATCAAACCATCTGGCGGCAAGGTTTAATTATCCCTCAAGATATTTCCATTATTGGTTACGATAATATCACTCTTGCCCAATATATGTCTCCGCCACTTAGCACGATCAACCAACCTAAAGCAGAGCTAGGAAAACTTGCGGTAGAAACATTATTACAGCGCATTAAAAATCCATCAGAAACACACCGCACTTTACTCCTCCAACCCGAACTTATCCTACGCGAATCAATTCGAGCCTTATAAACAGAAAATGTGAGTAATCCCACGTTCTATTCTTTATTTTTAAGTAAAAGTTTAATAAAAAACATGAACTTAATTAATTATGAAAAATAGTCTAAATTAATATTAAAAATACAATAAATTGAACAAAACAGTAATTATTTTATTAAAAAATTCGCTATAATATCAAAATAGATATAATTTTATTTCTAAAATATTTTTTACATAAAATAACAAATAAAAAAGCATACTTTAAATTTACAATAATGTATTTTTAACTAGTTATATCCACATTTATATTATTCGTCATAATAAAATAGTTAACAATACGTTAACACAGCATCACAACCAGTCAATGTCAGTCTAAATTTTAAGCAAGTAATTTTATTAATTTGCTAAAAAATTGATGATAAATTCTAATTAAATTAGAATTATATAATTATTTTAAACAATCTCAGAAAATAACCAATTATGAAACAAAAATATCAAAAAATTATCATACCGACGTTATCGCTCTTTTTTGCCTCTTGTGGAGGGGGTAGTGGCGGTGAAAGCACACCACCGCCAATTAATCATCATGATTCATCAACAAATGATCATTCTTCACTTCCTAATGTTGATCAATCAGAAAATACAGATTTAGGTCATATGCCTGATTCCGAGACGACACCTAATTTAGATTTAGATACTGAATCCAATTCAAACGTCGCGCCTACACCTAATTTAGATTTGCCACTACCTCCCATGGATAAAAATAATGAGAATCCTCATCTTCATAATCCACCACCATCCTCTACTCCAGATCTCCCTATAAACCCAGATCCACCTAAATTGTCTGAAAATGATCCACAGACATCGCTACCTACACCAAATAATAAAGATGAACAATCTAATAGTGCGACTCACAATATCCATTCATCTGGCACATTATCCTTAATCAAGGACATGCAATATATTGATGATGAAAACTTAGTTAGAGATATTGCCGTAATAGATACTTCCTATTATCTCAGTGATAGTTTTAAAGATGAAAATGGCAAGTTAAGATTACAAACGAATAACCAAAATCCTGCAATAAATTTAACGCCATATTCTCACGGCACAATGGTAGCTGCCGTAATTAACAGATATAACAAAACAGCAATAATAGATGCTTATAGTGCATATCAGGATACTAATGAAATTTTCTGGGTAAGAAGTTATCACTATGATACAGCGCACAATAAGGGGGTGAGAATTTTTAATAACTCTTATGGTGCAGATGCGCTTGCCCATGAATATCCAATAAAGCCTATCGGCAATATAGTAAAATATGCTAAAGAAGATAGCATCTTTGTATGGGCCGCTGGCAACGAAAATCAAAATCATGGTACCCCGCAGTCTGTCTATCCTATGATAGATGATGATGCAAGAAATGGCTGGATAAGTGTAGCCGAAGCTGACTATAGTCAAGGAGCTAAAAGCACTATTGAGCGAAAGAGATATGGAAGAACAGGTGCTTCTAACTATATCGGTGAAAATGCAAAAAATTGGGGTATTGCAGCACAAGGAACCTATAGATTTTTATTAAAAGTAAAAGAAAGCGACTCATACAAAAATGTCCCTACAACAGGAACATCATTTGCCGCACCGAGAGTCACTGCCGCCGCCGCTAATATATGGACAAAATTCCCTTGGATGGATCATCACTTAGTCGTCGTCAGCATACTATCTACTGCGGATAAACCGGGCACATTCTTAAAAGGTCAAGACGGTGAATGCCAAAATGAGAATATGAGAGAATGCGGTGAACCAACAACAAATCCCGAAGCTAAATTTGGTTGGGGTCTTTTAAATGAAAGACGGGCTTTAAAAGGACCTGCACTGTTTGATAAACGATTGCTGACTAATAAAGATGCAAAATTATTAAATGATGATAAATTCGAGAAAAATATAAATATTTCAGGTAAAAATAGCAGTAAAGATCTATTAGTGGTCAATTTCGATTTTAGACATTACCAAGATAAAGAAAAACTTACTTGGAGTAATGACATTAAAGGTGATGCAGGTATATTAAAACAAGGTAGCGGTACCCTATACCTAAATGGTAAAAATCAATATCAAGGTAAAACCATTGTTGATGGTGGTGTATTAGGTATAGGCCACTCATTAACATCTGAAGTCATCATCAATCAAGGTGGCACGCTTTTAGCTGAATTTGATACTAAAAAATATAACAACCAAAACCAAAAAGTCGTTCTTGGAAAAAATGAAAATACACAACACTACACCGTAAAAAATAATGGCTCGCTCAGTGTGTATGGGGAAGGATTAACTATAAATGGCAACTATATAGGCAATGCCAATTCTAGAATCATAATTGATATAGATAAATCGAAACTAGAAGTGACTGGTACTATGGATCTAGGTGGTTCAAGTAAAATCGTTGCTGATGTAAAAGAAATAGCGTCATTAACTTCAAATCCTAATGGGATACCAAGCCAAAATGAAAAAGAGAGAACAATCATTTCTGCGCAGTCGATCTCAAACCATCAAAATATCACTTATGCAAAAACGAATAGAATAAACAATTACATCGATATTTCTCAATTTTACGTCAAAGAAAATAAAGAGATAAACGTAAAATATAAGAGAAACTCAACCGCTTATGTCCTTGAAACAATAAACTACACGCCTAAAAGCGCAATACAAACAGCGAGCAATATAGATAAAGTACTGGATACGCTTGCAAGTAGTGATAAATATCATCCTTTTAGTCCAGCTGCAGCAAGCCTATTGCAAGTAGATAAAGCTCAGTTACCAGCAATTATCGACTCGCTTTCAGGAGAAATTTATGCGTCTAGCCAACAGGCTATCATCAATCAAAACCTAGTCACCAATCAAGCCTTAAGCCAGCGTGTTATGTCTGTCAATGACAGCACAAAAAATGGATTTTGGTTAGATGGCATTTATGCACATAGCAAGATTCACCAAAAAGGGTATGCAAGCGCTAATGCTAAAACAACTGGCTCACAAATCGGTTTTGACAACAAAATATCAGAGACATTGACATTGGGACTTGCCCTAAATCAAAGCACCACTAATACTGAGTTTAATCACGAGGCGGGTAAAAGCAAAACTAAAAGCACAACGGCTTCCCTCTACGGTGCTTATCATATTAACAACTTTTATTTAGCAACAATTGCTGGCTTTAACTATGCCACCAATAATGTAAATAGGGTTGTTATTGATAAACAAGTAGAGAGCAAATTTAACAGTAAAATTTATAACTTCTATACTGAATTAGGCACTAATGTCTATTTTGCTAAAACCAAAATCAATCCTTTTATTGCAAATGCTTTCCATACTATAAATCGAGGCAGTTTTAAAGAAAATGTCGCCTTTGGCATTGATGCCAAAGCAAAAACTTACCACATGAATTCCGTTATTCTTGGTATGAGAACGAAGATGACATTCGACAAACTGACTCTCAATACCAGTTTTAGTCATGCATATACACCAAAACATAATGATTTTGGATTTGACGCCAAATTCACAGGCTTTACAGACACAATACATATTCATGGTGTGGCGCAAAGTAAACATATCTCTTGGTTTGGATTGGGCGCCTCTTATGCATTACGTGATGGTTTGAGTTTACAAGTAGGTTATAACTTATCTACTCAAGGCAGTAAAAAAGACAATGAACTTATAAACTTAGGTGCCACCTATCAATTCTAACTCTCATCCAATAAAGTGCGGTCAAGTTTTCACAACTTTTAATACTTTTCTAAAATTGACCGCACTTTGATCTGCTCCTCAAAGATTTATCCAAGATAGTTCTTATCTGAAAATTTAATTTCAATAAAAGGAAAAAACTTTTTAAAATTATTTGCTACAGAAAAATTATCCTTTAGGATTAATATTGCTTCTTCTCTATTTATTGGTGATTCATATATATTATTTCCCCTTAAATAAGCAATACCATAAATACTATATATATCATTACTAGAAAGTTGGTTAATAACATCAAAGCCAATAATTTTAGGTATATGAAATAATGGCTCATCAAAATCTAAAAGATCATAGATATAATATGGAATATCATCAATATCCATAGACAAAATAACCAATTCAATCCATTCCTTAAATTCTTGTAAAGATATTGCATCGCAATATAAACATTCTAATGCAAAATTAAGATCAGAATGATCATCTTTATAAATATGCCACATTTTATTTTCCTTAGAGTTATATACCATATCGATACCAATGCCTAAAGTTTGACTGTAGTGGCTATCATGACTACGATATGCCTCATCAACGACATTGATATTAACTGTCCTTTCTAAATAAATATCCTGCTCGGCTCGCAATTGCGCTGCATTTAAAGTCAATGCCTCATTCGCTTTCAGACGAATATCCCCTTCTGTCGCAAATTGGCTGACCTGCACGTTCTCATCAAATGTTTTACTATTATGCTCGCCTTTTAGACGCTAATGCCTCACAGCCACGCCACCTTTGGCACTACCAACTAAGCCTCATTTACTTCGTTGTGACCAATGGGTTTCCGCACGATCATCTGTGACTGTGCCTAATTCAATCGCCTTCGCGTCAGCTTGAATCTGTTTGGCGCTTGTTTTCAATCCAGTACTATTCAACTGATTACCTGCCTGTAACACAATATTTTGCGCTGCAAACTGGCTGCCTTGATGAATAGCTGTATTAATAACATCATAACTTGTTTGTTTCGTTTTGCTTATTAAAGAACCACTCTTAGTCTGATGGTATTCATCATAATCCAATCAATCGTTCCATTACGACATTTAATACCTAAATAAAAAAGGAAATTGCTCTTTATCAAGATTCAATCTCCTTCAATACTTAAACTTTTTGACTTTTAAAGAAATAAATACATCACAAAAAAGATATGTTATACCTCAAGTTCAACGGGTTTGATAATTTCACTTGGATAGCAACCTAATACTTTTAAATAGTTACTGTATTGTTTAAGCTCTTCAAGCGCTTGTTGTGTTTCAGGATTATGAATATTCGCTTCGATTTCTAAATAAAACATCTCCTCCCAAGGTTTACCATAAATAGGACGCGATTCTAATTTAGTCATATTAATTTGATGCCTTTTAAAGACTAACAAAGCATCAACCAATGCCCCTGCTTTTTGTGCAGTACTCATCAAAAGTAACGTTTTAGTATGAATTTGAGGCGATACTTTTAATGCTGTCTTGGCAACAACAATAAAGCGCGTAATATTATTTGATTGATTCGCAATATCGGTTTTTAGTACTTTCAATCCATATAAAAGCCCACCATCTTCATTACCCAATGCAGCAATATTGGGTTTATTTAAACTCGCTACGAGTTGCATTGCATGAGAGCTGCTTTCACAATATTCAATATGAACACGATCTAAGCTTTTAATAAATTGGCTACATTGCTGGATTACTTGGGGATGGCTATATAGCGTATCAATTTGGCTTAAATCCTCTTGCTCATTCACTAATACACAATGACGAATAGGATATGCTAGCTCGCCAACTAAGGATAAATCAGTATGTTGTAACAAATCATAGACTTCATTAATCGCGCCTGAAGTCGTATTTTCTAAAGGTAGTATACCATAATCAGCCTCCCCTTGACTCACTTTGGCAAAAATCTCATCAAAGGTACTACAACTTAATTCGACTAACTGTTCCTGATATCGCGTGGCATAATTACGAGCTGCCAAATGCGAATAAGAACCTCGTTTACCTAAGAACGCAATATGAATATTTTGCTCGCGCTGCTCATTTAATTTTTTCTGTAAATAGACTTGCTGTGTAGCGACAGAATCTTCAATGATCCGTTGAAAAATTTGAGTAATATATTGCGCTTCAAGCTGATAATTTTGTGCTTCTGCGAATTGAATTAATTCCTGTAATAACTGTTGTTCGCGCTCCAAATCACGTAATGGCTTTTGGCTGACTTCTTTACTGCGTGCAACATCAAAAGCCAAACGATGGCGCTCAGATAATAATTTCAACAAATTACGATCAATTTGTGTAATTTGCTGACGAATTTCACTTAAATCAAAAGACATATGACTTTCCTGTATCAAATCAAAACTCGGGAAAAACTAACCGCACTTTCGCTAAGTATTATAATGCGGCATATAAGATTTCCTTGATCGCCTGACGATCTAAGTTCTTATGTTCACCTAAGTTACTACCTTGATGTTTAATTAATTTATCTAAAATAACAGAAAATTGGCTGTCATCAATAGCATAATCACGAAAACGTGTTTTAACCCCCATTTGCTCAAAGAAGTAGCGGGTTTTATCAATAGCAACTTGTACAGCTTCATCTTGATCCTGACCTTGATAGCCCCACACACGTTGTGCGAATTGAATTAATTTTTCACGTTTATGTGCTTTTTGATATGTCATTAAAGCAGGGACAATGACAGCTAATGTTTGAGCATGATCTAAGCCATATTGTGCAGTCAGTTCGTGTCCAATGGCATGGGATGCCCAATCTTGCGGTACGCCAACACCTAGAATATCATTTAGAGCCATTGTAGCTGCCCACATAATATTGGCTCTAACGTCATAGTCGGTTGGATTAACCAGTGCCTTTGGTCCTTCTTCAACTAAAGTTTGGAATACCCCTTCTGCAAAACGATCTTGAATTTTGGCATTCACTGGATATGTCATATACTGTTCAAAAGTGTGTACAAAAGCATCTACCACGCCATTTGCAGTTTGTCGAGCAGGTAAAGAATAAGTCGTGGTGGGATCGAGCACAGCAAATTGTGGGCGAATCAAACGCGAAGCAAAAGATAATTTTTCAGCGGTTTGTTTACGGCTAATTACCGCATAGCTATTCATTTCTGAGCCAGTCGCAGGCAATGTCATGATAACACCAATCGGTAAAGCACGTTCAATTCGTGCATGTTTTGCCAAAATATCCCAAGCTTCCCCATTAAAGTGAACCGCACTAGCAATAAACTTGCTACCATCTAATACAGAACCACCTCCCACAGCCAGAATAAAATCTAAGTTTTCTTGCTTAACCAGTGCAACGGCATTCATCAAAGTTTCATAAGTTGGATTTGGCTCAATACCAGAAAACTCAACCCAATGAAAACCATCTAATGCTTGTTCAACCTGTGCAAATACACCATTTTTCCTCACACTACCACCACCTGTAGTAACTAGAATACGAGCATTTCGCGGAATGTGCTTATTGATAGCCTGAATTTGACCTTTACCAAACATCGCTAATGTAGGTAATTGGAATGTAAAATTAAGCATACTCATTCTCCTTTTGATGAAATAGTACTCACACGATATTTAAAGTGCGGTCAATTTTTCGCAAATTTTAACACGTTAGCACTAGCAATAGTGTTTTAGTTCTAATTAAGCTTCAAATTCCTTATCAGCAATATACTTAATACTGAGCTGATCTTAACAGCTAAATATACGAGAAAATAAAAAAGCTATACTCGGTTAAAAGTATAGCTTTTTCATCAAAATAAGCGAATTAAATCAACACTTGCGTTGGCGCGGCATAACCTTGCGGCACAGTTTGCTTGTCTTCAAAAGTAACAAACTCCCAAGCATCTTGATTCTCTAACACCGCTCTTAACAATTTGTTATTTAAGCCATGACCTGATTTATAAGCTTTAAAATCACCAATAATATTATAACCAGCCATATATAAATCACCGATAGCATCCAACATTTTATGGCGAACTAATTCATCTTTAAAACGTAAGCCATCTTCATTCAAAATACGGTAATCATCTAATACAATCGCATTATCTAAACTACCGCCTAATGCAAGACCTTGCGACTGAAGATATTCAATATCTTTCATAAAACCAAACGTTCTTGCACGGCTAATTTGTTGAACAAAAGCTTGTGCTGAAAAATCCATAACATAGTTACGAACATCTTTACCAATTGCAGGATGTTCAAAATCAATCGTGAAATCTAAGCGAAAACCATTATATGGCGTAAATTCAGCCCATTTATCACCGTCTTCTACACGTACTTTTTGTTTTACACGAATAAATTTCTTCGCTGCATTTTGCTCTTCAATACCAGCATCAAGTAAAAGGTAGATAAACGGACTTGCACTACCATCCATAATTGGAATTTCTGGTGCATCAACTTCAATAATGACGTTATCAATCCCTAAACCAGCAAGTGCTGCATTTAAGTGTTCAACTGTCGAAATACGCACACCTTCTTCATTAACTAAACAAGTACAAAGCATGGTATCACGCACTGCATTAGCATTTGCAGGAAAAGTGACTGGTGGGTTTAAGTCTGTACGACAATAAATCACCCCTGTGTTTGGCATCGCAGGGCGTAGAGTCAATGTGACTTTATTACCACTATGCAACCCCACACCAGTTACTTTAATGCTTTGTTTTAATGTTCTCTGTTTAATCATATTCTTCTCTTAACTTATTGTGTGTACAACAAGATTAATTGCAAATTATTTATCTGTATTACGGATGAAATTTTGTACATTAAACAAATTTTCATCTTTTTGCAAGTTATTCGTTGGACGCGCAGTAATTGGTGTGTCCAAAATACTTGTTTTAGTCAAATCTGTTGGGCGTGGTGGAACATGGTTTGGTTGTGCCCCATAGCCCTGTGTCGCTGCTGGATGACTACTTAAATTAGCAGGTTGTAATGGTCTTGATTCGCCAGCAGTAGTATGTTGAATAGGTTGTTGACGATGCATTTGCGGCATTTCTGGTCCTTCAATATCACCAATACCTGTTGCTACAATAGTTACACGAATTTCATCTACCATTTCTGGTACTAATGTTGTTCCAATTACAACCGTTGCTTCTTCAGAAGCAAACTCAGCTACAGTTTGACCAACTACATTAAACTCGTCTAAACCAAGATCCATACCAGAGGTGATATTGACTAACACACCTTTCGCACCAGAAAGATCGACACGTTCTAATAAATCACTTTTTACTGCAATGCGTGTCGCATCTTCTGCACGACCTTCACCAGCAGGACCTTTACAAGAACCAAAGCCAATCATAGCTTGTCCCATTTCAGACATAACGGTACGAACGTCTGCAAAGTCTACGTTGATTAAACCTGGTGAAGTAATCATATCTGAAATACCTGTTACTGAATTACGTAACACATCATTAGCAGCAGAGAAGGCTTGGAGTAATGTTGCATTTTTAGGTAATGCTTTAGCTAATTGTTCATTAGGAATAATAATTAGAGAATCGACGTGTTTAGAAAGTTCTTTAATCCCCATTTCAGCAAACAACATACGCTTTTTGCCTTCAAATGAGAATGGTTTAGTAACAACAGCAACGGTTAAAATACCAAGCTCTTTTGCAATCTGCGCAACAATTGGAGCAGCACCAGTCCCTGTACCACCACCCATACCAGCAGCAATAAAGACCATATCAGCACCTTCAAGCATTGCACGAATAGCTTCTTGATCGTCTTCTGCAGCTTTACGTCCAACATTTGGATTTGCACCTGCACCTAAGCCTTTCGTTGTTGAACCACCAATCTGTACAGTTTGTTGAACTTGGCTTTTGCGTAACGCTTGAGCATCAGTATTCACAGCATAAAAAATAATTTTGCCATGTTCATCTGAATTCATTATAGCTTCGTCTAATAGCGTACCACCAATATCATTTTTAATCATACTGGCTACCATATGGTTTACAGCGTTACCACCGCCGCCACCGACGCCCACAACTTTGATGAGAGCTCCGTCCATTTCACCAAGATCGTAATCTACTGGTTCAAACATATTCATTCTCCGTCAATGCTAATTCTCTGCTAGCACATTATTAAAACCTAAATATTTCTTATTGTAGATGAAAAACTGGAATTCTCAAAATTCTGAACCCACTTTCTTTGCAAATTTTTTCATTCCCGACCATAAAGAACCAAAAAATCCACTTTCATTACTATAAGCATCATTCATCGGACTTTCATCATTACTGCTATATTCATATTGTAACAAACCCAGTACAGTAGAATATTGCGGTTTTTTCTCAACAAGGTGAGTTACTCCTGTAATATTTAATGGATTACCAATACGTACATGCAACCCAAATACTTCCGTTGCACACTCTTTTAAATCTTTAATTTGTGCCCCACCACCAGTAATCACAATACCAGCAATGAGCTCAAATTTCATTTGTTTACTTTCTAAATCATATTTAAGCTGAATAAGCTCTTCTTTGACTAGTTCTAGAATTTCTCGATAGCGTCCCGCAGTCACCATAGATAAACGTGCTTTCGAACAACGCTCAATTACACTGCCATCAATACTCATTACATCAAATTGCTCATCTGGATTTTGTCTTGGTGGGCTAACTGCACTGCCATATTTTACTTTGATGTTTTCTGCTTCTACTCGTGAAGTAGTTAAATCATATGCTATATCATCAGTCACACGATTACCTGCATAAGGAATGACTTTACTAAAACGCAAAGAGCCATTGGTATAAACCATGACTTCCATCGTACCTGCACCAAAATCAATCAAGCAAACACCTAAATCTTTTTCATCTTCTGTTAATACAGAATGGCTCGTTGCAATCCCTGAAAAAATCACTTTATCAATTTTTAACTTACAACGTTCAACCGCTTGACGTAAATTATTTAACCAATCTTGGTGACAAGCAATTAAGTGCACATTTGAAGTTAAACGACCACCCTGGAATCCTAGTGGATTTTTAATATTTTTTTGCTGATCAACTGCATATTCTTGTGGCAAACGGTGTAAAACCGCCAATCCTTCTGGCATTTTAATGGAGCTTGCCGTATGCAAAGCAGCATCAATATCCTCTTGAGTCACTTCACCATCTGCAATTGGTGCTGCACCGCTATCATTCCAACTTTGAATATGTTGACCAGTAATAGCTAAAGTCACGCTAATAATTTCACAATCTGCGACAGATTCGGCAAGTTCAATAGCACGCTGAACTGAAGTGACAACAGCATTCAAATCCGTAATATTTCCTTTATCAATCCCCTTTGCTGGACAACTTCCTACGCCTAAAATATTCACTACGCCATCAGGTAAAAGTTCTCCAACTAACGCAACCACTTTAGAGGTGCCCACTTCCAATCCAACAATAATTTTTGATTCCACAATTTTTGCCATTTTTTATCACTTCATATTATCTAAACTAATTTGTGTTAGTATCTGAAAATCCAATTGCTGCACCAACACGATATCTCAAATCAACATAAGATAATTTCTTATTCTCTGGGACTTCAATTTGTGGATAAATTGTGACAAAACGGTCAAGTTTTGCCTTCCACTCACCTCTGCCTAATTTTAATACAAGATCATTATCAAGTACAATTTGCCATGCACCACGATCATCAATTGCAACTGCTTTTAAAACCAAACCTTTTTCTTTTAGATTTGCATAAACTTGATTCCAAGCTTCTAATACTTTGGCACTTTGATAGTCAGGTCCAGATAAGTGCGGTAAGTTTTTATCATTTAACTTTTCAAATGGTAACTGAAAGATAGAACCATCGCTGGATAAAAATTCACTCTCATTCCAAATGGCAATTGGTGTATATTCAGCCAACGTAATACTTAACTTATCAGGCCATATTTTGCGTACGACAGCGCCTTTTACCCAAGGCATCGTTTCAATTTGTTCACGAACTGCATCAATATCTTGCCCAAAAAAACCTTTCAGTTCACCCATTTTCAACACAGCATCTCGTATATCATCATAGGTAGTAAAACTTGGCGTACCAGCAAGAATAAACGCGCTAATTGGCTTATTATCTAACCGTTCCATCAATTTTTGCCAATTGGAATAAGCATAAAAAAACACCGCAGCAAAAAATAACAAGCAAACTAATTTCACATTTTTAATCAGAAGTGCTTTTGAATCACTTGGTTTTTTAATACCTTGGGTCGTTTTACGTTTTAAGCCTTTCATTCAGCGCTCAACTCCAAAATTCTGACCACTAATTGTTCGAAAGAATAGCCAACTGTTGCTGCAGATTTAGGAAACAAACTATGGCTTGTCATGCCTGGGTTAGTATTGACTTCCACTAAACGGAACTCGCCTTTGCTATCTAACATAACATCAACACGGCTCCAACCACGACAACCTACAACATCATAAGCACGCTTAACTAATTGTTTTAATTTTAATTCTCGCTCTTCACTCAAACCAGACGGGCAAAAATATTGTGTATTATCTGAAACATATTTTGCCTCATAATCATAAAATTCACCTTCAGGTACAATACGAATTGATGGCAACACTTCATTATCTAATACAGGCACGGTCAATTCATCACCCGCTAGCCACTCTTCAATTAACACTGTTTCATCATATTTAAGTGCGAAATCTACCGCACTTTTCAATTCTCCAACAGTGTTGACCTTCGTTAACCCAACACTGGATCCCTCTAACGAAGGTTTTACCATAAGTGGCAAGCCTAATTTTTCGACAACAGCGCTTGGATTAAGTTCTGATACATTGTTTTTCGTCACAATTTCCATCTCGGCCACAGGCAAACCAAAGGCTTTCCATAACATTTTTGTACGCATTTTATCCATCGTTAACGCTGATGTCATGACACCACAACCAGTATAAGGAATACCAATTTGTTCTAATAGACCTTGCATCGTGCCATCTTCACCACCCCGCCCATGTAAGATATTAAATACGCGATCAAAACCTTGTTCTTTTAATGTCGCAACAGGGAACTCTTTTGGATCGATTGGATGAGCATTAAAGCCCTGATTCAATAGCGCATTTAATACCGCTTGGCCTGAATTTAACGATACTTCTCGTTCCGCCGAGGTTCCGCCTAGTAACACTGCTATTTTTTGTTGTTTTAATGCTTTTTTCATCTTGCTATCCATTTATTCCTTAGTCCAATTTTCAGCTAATTGACGCGCAATTTTACTTACATTACCTGCACCCTGCGCCAAAATTAAGTCACCATCTTGTAAGACTTGATCAAGAATCTCACCTAATTGGCTATGATCAGCAACAAAAATCGGATCGACTTTACCCAAATTGCGAATTGAACGGCATAACGAACGACTATCTGCACCTGCAATTGGTGCCTCACCAGCAGCATACACATCAAGCATAATCAATGTGTCAACTTGCGAAAGCACTTGGACAAAATCATCAAACAAATCTCTGGTTCTTGAATAACGATGAGGTTGGAAAATCATCGCAACACGTTTATTTCCCCAGCCTTGACGTGCCGCTTGAATAGTGACTCCAACTTCTGTTGGATGATGACCATAATCGTCTACCAACATCACTTTGCCATTTGGACGAATGAATTGCCCTAATTGATCAAAACGACGACCAGCCCCTTGGAAATCTGCTAATGCAGCTAAGATCGCTTCATTAGCAATACCTTCTTCTTTTGCTACAGCTAAAGCAGCTGTTGCATTTAATGCATTGTGACGACCCGGTACATTTAACAAAACATCAATACGCTCACCTGTTGGTGTAATCACCGTATAATGTCCTTGGAAGCCCGTTTGTTGATAATCTTCAATGCGATAATCTGCTTTTTCAGCAAAACCATAAGTAATCACTTGACGTCCAACTTTAGGTGTCAGCTCAGTAAGAACATCATCATCAGCACAAAGAACGGCTAAACCGTAGAAAGGTAAGTTATGGAGAAAATTCACATAAGTCTGTTTCATTTCCTCAAAAGAGCCATGATAAGTTTCCATATGATCTGGTTCAATATTCGTTACAACAGACACCATAGGTTGCAAATGTAAAAAAGACGCATCACTTTCATCCGCCTCTGCAATTAAATAGCGACTACAACCTAAATGGGCATTAGTTCCTGCTGATTTAACCAATCCCCCATTAACAAAAGTAGGGTCTAATCCTGCCTGAGCATAAATCATTGAAATCATTGCGGTAGTTGTAGTTTTACCATGTGTCCCAGCAATAGCAATGCCATGACGAAAACGCATAATTTCTGCTAACATCTGTGCACGTTGGATCACAGGAATACGTTTTTCTTGAGCAGCAACAACTTCAAGATTATCTGGCTTAATTGCACTTGATACAACAACTACGCTTGCGCCATCAATGTTTTCTGCGGCATGGGAAAAATAAATTTTGGCTCCTAATGAAATTAAACGATTTGTGACCGCACTTTCCATAATGTCAGAGCCTGTCACAAAATATCCTTCATTCAGTAAGACTTCAGCAATTCCTCCCATACCAGCACCACCAATTCCTACAAAATGAATCTGGCGTACACGGCGCATTTCAGGAATAACATCGCGTACTCGTTGTTGAAATTCTTTTCCACATTTTGATCTCATCATGCTTCTGTCCTACTTTTTAATTTGCTTCTTCAATGATCACGTCAGCGACGCGTTGTGCAGCAAGTGGTGTTGCCATCGCTTTGGCTTTGGTTGCCATTACTCGCAGTTTTTCGCGATCCAATTGATTTAATAAATCAACTAATGCTTGTGCACTCAAATCTTTTTGCTGAATAATTTCTGCTGCACCGACATCAGCCAAATATTTTGCATTTAAATATTGTTGTTGGTCTTTATGTTGGAATGGTACAAAAATAGCCGCTGTGCCGACGGCAGCTAATTCACAAACAGTTAACGCCCCAGAACGGCAAATAACAATATCTGCCCAAGCATAAGCTTCTGCTATGTCATCAATAAATTCTGTCACACTCACAGCAGCATAAGTTGCATATAGTGCTTCTACTTCTTCTACTGCACCTTTTCCTACTTGATGGCGCACTTCAAGCTTATCGCTCAATTGGGCAATCACTTGGGGTAAAGTATGATTTAATACTCTTGCCCCTTGACTACCACCAACCACTAAGATACGTAATTTACCTTCACGATCAGCAAAGCGTTGCTCTGGAGTTGGTTGTAAAAACAGATCTTGGCGGACAGGGTTGCCCACGACTTCAGCGTTTGGAAAGGCAGTTGGAAAAGCCTGCAATACACGCCTTGCAATTTTAGCTAGCCAACTATTTGTTAATCCAGCTACGGCATTTTGTTCATGTAAAATTACAGGCACGCCACAAAGTTTTGCAGCAAGTCCACCCGGTCCTGAAACATAGCCACCCATGCCTAATACTGCATGAGGTTGATATTCTTTAATAATTTGTCGAGCCTGCAATACTGCGCGAAAAATAGCAAAAGGCGCCGCAAGTAACGCTTTAATGCCTTTACCTCGTAAACCAGAAATTTGAATAAATCGAATTGGGATTCCGTGTTTTGGGACCAACTGGGCTTCCATACGATCTTTCGTTCCCAACCAACAGATCTCCCAGCCGCGTTCTTGTAAACATTGTGCAACAGCAATCGCAGGAAACACATGCCCGCCCGTTCCGCCTGCCATAACTAATAATCTTTTATTTTGCCCCGTCACATTCTTTCCTTTTTTATCTTATTTGCGATTTGCCAGTTAATGTTACTTTTAACAAAAGTGCGGTCGATTTTTTACCAATTTTAATCGTCTCGCAAACGAGCTTGACCAATCTGCATTAAACGATTTTCATGATCGATACGTAATAACAACCCCACAGTCATAGACATAATAATTAAACTTGAACCACCATAACTGATCAAAGGGAAAGTAAGCCCTTTGGTTGGTAATAAACCTAATGACATGCCTAAATTGACAAAGCCCTGAAAGAAAATCCAAAAACTAATCCCAAATGCTAAAAAGCCTCTGAAACGTTGTTCTAATAATAACGACTCACGTCCAATTTTCATGGTGCGTAGAATTAATAAACCAAGTAGAATAACAATCACCACAATGCCAAAGAAACCAAATTCTTCACCTACGACTGCCATCACAAAGTCAGTATGCGCTTCTGGCAAATACTCTAATTTTTGAATCGAGTTACCTAATCCTTCACCACCCCATTCACCGCGACCAAACGCCATCAGTGAATTAGATAATTGGAAACCCGTACCATAAGGGTCTTTGAATGGATCTAAAAAGCCAGTGAAACGTTTTAAACGATAAGCAGAAGAAAGGACTAACCAGACAAATAAAAGTCCACCAAATGCGATTAACCCCACAAACTGCCAGAAATTCGCGCCAACAATAAATAACAACCCAAAAGTAATCACAAAAAGTACGACGGTACTCCCTAAGTCGGGCTGTAAAAGTAAAAATGCCCCCATGATCCCCATTAAAGCAAAAGGCTTAAAAGCACTTAATTTACGGCTACGAACCTCATCATATTTACGGGTAAAATAACTGGCTAAAAAACAAGTGAGTGCGAGCTTAGCAAATTCTGCTGGCTGAAAATTAAACAACACCATTGGAATCCAACGCCGAGCACCATTAACAGATAAACCGATCCCAGGAATCAAAACAATAACCAATAAAAATAAAGCTAAGGCAAAAATACGTACATGCCATTTTTCCCATTTTTCAATTGGAATCTGTACACACAAATAACAAGTTACACAAGAAAGAAAAACATAAATCGCATCACGTTTCGCAAAATGGAATGGATCTTTAAACAAGCGTGTGCCGACAGGAATAGAGGCTGAAGAAACTGCCAGCAATCCAATTAAAAGTAATACAATAAATAACCAAAGTAAGGCACGATCGTACAACAAGTTGGTCGGTGTAATACGCGTCCAACGATCATATTGCTGTTTTACTTCTTCTAAAAATTGCATTGATGTATTACCTAACTTAATTGGGCTAAACGGGTAAACGCTTCACCGCGTTTCTCAAAACTTGGAAATTGATCTAAACTAGCACAAGCAGGAGAAAGGAGTACCATATCACCCGCTTTTAAACGAGAGCGTAGCTGCATAATCGCTTGTTCCATATTATCAAAAAGTTGACTTTGCGTTGATAAATTGGCTAATTTTGCCCCATCTTGGCCAAAACAATAACAATAAATATGTGGCTGGTTAATTAAATGTGCTAATTCTGAAAAATCAGCACCTTTGCCATCACCACCTAAGAGCAAGTGCAAATTACCTTCGACATGTAATCCTGTTAATGCTGCAACAGTACTTCCCACATTCGTTGCTTTTGAATCATTGACCCAACGCACACCATGAGCAACATGTGCCAATTGGAAACGATGCGCTAAACCTGCAAAGTGGCGTAATGCAGTACGAATGCCTTCCAGATTAATACCAGCAGCCTGTGCCAAAGCTATAGCGGCTAACGCATTCATATAATTATGACGACCAACTAATTTCATTTCATCACAAGGCAAAATCATTTGCTCTTTTGCCATTAAATACTGCTGACCATTTTCTGTTTTTAACCAATAATCCGCATTTTTTTCGCCAAAACTGACCGCACTTTTCACACTTTCTGTTGACGTTAATGGATCCTCGATATTGACCACTACCGTTTTTGCATTATGATAAATTTTTAATTTAGCTTGGCGATAGTCTTCTAAATCAACATAACGATTCATGTGATCTTCTGTCACATTTAATACTGTGGCAGATATTGCTTGTAAACTATAAGTGGTTTCAAGCTGGAAACTAGACAGTTCAAGCACATAAATATCATGAACCTGATTTAATAAAGAAAGCGCGGGAATACCAATATTCCCCCCCATACCAACTTTCAAGCCAGCGGCTTTTGCCATTTCTGCGACTAATGTTGTGACAGTACTTTTGCCATTCGAGCCTGTAATAGCAATAATCGGTTTGTCTGCTTCACGGCAAAATAACTCAATATCACCAACTACCTCTACCCCAGCAGCAAGTGCGGTCTGAATTTCAGGCGTTTTGATAGCCAAGCCTGGGCTAATCACGATTAAATCACTTTCCAACAACCATTGTTTGTTTAAGCTTCCAGTATGCAGTGGGATATGCTGTGATAATTGTTCTGCCCCTGTTGGTTGTTGACGCGTATCAATAACACGCACATCGGCTTGTTTTGCTAACAAAAAATCAACACAGGATAAACCCGTTTTGCCTAATCCAATAACACAGACTTTTTTATTTTGATAGGAAGTTTGCATTGTTTTTCTCTTATAATTTTATCGTTAACGCAATTTCAAGGTGACTAAACCAATTAACACAAGCATTAAAGAAATAATCCAAAAACGTACAATCACACGTGGTTCTGGCCAGCCTTTTAATTCAAAATGGTGATGAATTGGTGCCATCCGGAAAATACGTTGCTTACGTAACTTATAGGAGCCTACTTGCAAAATCACAGATAAGGTTTCAACCACAAACACCCCGCCCATAATTACTAATAAAAACTCTTGGCGTACTAACACTGCCACTACACCTAATGCGCCGCCAAGCGCAAGGGAACCCACATCGCCCATAAAAACTTGAGCAGGATAAGTATTAAACCATAGGAATCCTAGTCCTGCACCGACAATAGCAGTACAAAAGACAACTAATTCAGCACTAAATTTAATATAAGGAATATGTAAATATTCAGCAAAATTAATGTTACCAGTCGCCCATGCGATCAAAGCAAATGCACCTGCGACAAAAACGGTTGGCATAATGGCTAAGCCATCTAAACCATCAGTTAAATTAACTGCATTACTTGTGCCAACAATCACAAAATAAGCTAATACAACATAAAATAAGCCTAATTGAGGCATAACTTCTTTAAAGAATGGTACGACTAAACGCGTAGCATCAGTATCTTTACCTAACGTATACATACCAAATACAGCAACAAGTGCAATGGCGGATAACCAAAAATATTTCCAACGCGCAATCAGACCATCGGTATTTTTACGTGTAATCTTGCGGTAGTCATCAATAAAACCCACTGCACCATAACCAAATAACACAAACAAGCTAAACCAAATATAAGGATTAGCTAAATTTGCCCATAAAATAGTACTCACCCCAATAGAAAATAAAATCATTACGCCACCCATTGTCGGTGTACCACGCTTACTAAAATGGCTTTCTGGACCATCATCACGCACTTCTTGCCCAAATTTTAGTAGTTGTAAGCGGCGAATCACTTTAGGTCCAATCCATAACGACAATAAAAGTGCGGTCAATAATGCAAGAATTGCACGCACTGTAATATAAGAAATCACATTAAATCCACTGTGATATTGCTGTAAAAACTCACCAAGCCAGACTAACATATAAAATTATCCTTTAAGGTATTAATCACATCTTCCATTTTCATCCGACGCGATCCTTTTGCTAATAATACAATCTTTTGATTTTGTTGTAATTTTTCTTTAATCAAAGTCGTTAAATAAGCACAAAGTGGTGCTTTTTCAGTAAAATGTTGTCCTAAACAAGCTTGAGAAATTGACGCACTTTCTGAGCCAAAAGATAACACTAACTCTAATTGCGCGGCTTTAGCATAATCCGCAACTTGTTGATGACAAAATTGTGTATTTTCACCCAATTCTGCCATATCGCCAACGACTAAAATGCGAAAAGCGGTATATTTTTTTAGCACATTAATCGCAGATTGTAATGAATCCACATTCGCATTATAAGTATCATCTAATAACAATAAATTAGCGCAGGGTTGTACCGGAAATAAACGCCCTTTCACCTCTGAACGCACTTCCAAGCCGTGTTTAACTTGTGCTAAGGTTGCCCCAACATTCATTGCCAACGCGGTGGCGGCTAGAGCATTTTTAATATTATGCTCACCTAAATAAGGCAATTGGATTTGAACATGGTCTGCTGGGGTATGTAAGTCAAAAATGGAACCTGATTCTGTAAACTGTACCTTATCTGCATAAAAATCCGCCTCAGTATCTTGATACGCAAAATATTGTATTTGACGCTCACCAATTTCCGAAGCCCACATTGATGGGCAGTAATCATGCTCTTTATTAACAATAGCAATGCCATGATCTGGCAAACCGCGAAAAATTTCCCCCTTCGCTTTTGCCACGCCCTCAAGGCTACCAAAGCCTTCTAAATGTGCCGCAGCAACATTATTTACTAACGCCACATCTGGTTGAGCTAAACTGGTAGTATAAGCAATTTCACCTTGATGATTAGCGCCTAATTCAATCACTGCAAATTGATGTTGCTCAGTCAGACGTAATAAAGTCAACGGCACGCCAATATCATTATTAAAGTTACCTTGAGTAAACAAAACTTTGTCAAAACCGACCGCACTTTGTAAGATACTTGCCGTCATCTCTTTCACGGTTGTCTTACCAGAAGATCCCGTCATAGCAACAGTTAAAGGTGCAACTTTAGCTTTTATCCACTTGGCTAATACTCCTAACGCGACTCGACTATCCTGCACGACCAATTGCGGTACGAAAACGTTTGGATCCCATTGTTGTACAACTAAAGCAACTGCGCCTTGTTCAACAGCCTGCGCTAAATAATTATGTGCATCAAAATGTTCACCCTTTAACGCAAAAAAAAGGCTTTTGCCAACCATTTGACGTGTGTCAGTATTGATATTTTCCACCACGACATCGCTGCTGCCTACAAGCTGTGCATTTAAAATTTCAGCTAATTGTTTTGTTGTCAGTTTAAGCATGCTAATAACTCATATTAAAATATTTTCGAACCGTTTCTTGATCAGAAAAATGCTGCTTTTGTTGACCAATAATTTGGTAATCCTCATGTCCCTTCCCTGCGATCAAAATCACATCATCTTTTGCTGCTTGTTGAATAGCAAAAGCAATAGCATTTTCACGCTCATGAATCACTTTTACTTCAGCTTGTGAACTAAACCCAACCAAAATATCGGAAACAATTTGAATAGGCGACTCAGTACGAGGGTTATCATCAGTCACAATGACTTTATCCGCCAATTGTTCAGCGATTGCCGCCATTAACGGACGTTTACCACGATCACGATCACCACCACAGCCAAACACACACCACAACTGACCATGACAATGTAAACGTGCAGCTTGTAATGCTTTTTCTAGTGCATCTGGCGTATGTGCATAATCCACAATTGCCGTCGCATATTTTGTGGCAGTTAACATTTCCATACGCCCACAAACTCCTGTTAATTGTGCTACAGTTTGGATTAATTGCTGCAAGTCATAACCAAGAGAAAGCAAAGTCGCCAAGACTAAAAGTAAATTACTGACATTAAATTCGCCGATGAGATGGCTTTGTAGTTCACCATTACCCCAGCTTGATTCAAAATGCACATGAGCACCTTTATTGTTAAAAACAATACGTGTCGCTTTTAGCCATTGTTGCTGTGTTGTTTGGAAATTTGGATTACAGCTCACCGCGACTGCCGAAGGAAGTTGTGTTAACCAAGCACGACCGATCTCATCGTCCACATTAATAATCTGATGTTTTGACCTTAATTCAGTAAACAAGCGCTTTTTCGCTGCTGCATAGTTTTCCATCGTGTGATGATAATCAAGATGATCGCGACTTAAATTTGTAAAAATAGTGACCGCAAAATCGAGTGCTTCGACACGATGTTGCACCAAACCATGTGATGATACTTCTATCGCAACAAACTCAGCCCCCTGTTTAACAAAACTAGCTAATCCAGATTGGATTTCAATAGCAGACCCTGTCGTATTCGCAGCTTCTTCTACTTGTCCAAATAAGCCATTTCCAATCGTCCCCATGACTGCACTTTTATGTCCTAGTAATGTTGTCCACTGTGCTAAAAGCTGTGAAATTGTGGTTTTACCATTCGTTCCGGTCACACCAACTAAGGTTAGTTTTTGCGATGGATGATTGTAGAAAAGATCAGCTAGCTGCGATAAATGTTGACTGAGTTGATAGAAAGAAATGATAGGTACATGCTGTTCAAAGCGGATTTGTAGATGCTGTGTTGCCAAATCGGCTTCAGATAATACAGCAGCCGCTCCATTTTCAATAGCTTGTGAAATGTAGTGACGACCATCTACTTGATGTCCTTTTAAAGCAACGAAAAGACAGCCTTGCTGTACTGCTCGACTGTCTAAAATCATTTCCGTAAGTTCAATGTTTGGGGCAAGTTCAACTTGCCCCAAAAGTGCGGTCAATTTTCGCATAATTTTTTCTTAATTGGTTTTCGTTCCATTATCACTATTCAAACGCACAACGCGTCTTGCCGTTTTATCTTGTGGCATTGCATCTGGTGGAATATTATTAGTTCTCAGTGCATAGCCCATAATATTTGAGAACACTGGTGCTGAAATTGCCCCACCATAATATTGCCCTGCTTTTGGATCATTAATTAATACAATCAAAGCATAACGAGGATCTGAAATTGGGGCGACACCCGCAGTATAAGCAATATATTTATCCACATAGCGACCATTCTCAAGTTTTTTGGCAGTCCCCGTTTTAATACCAACACGGTAGCCTTCTACCATCGCTTTTTTATTCTTAATCGCTACTTTTTCCATCATATTCACCACTTCACGTGTAATCTTTTCAGAATACACACGTTGTCCGATAACAGGCGGATCAACTTTAGTGATAGAAAGTGGACGATAAATACCGAAACTTCCTAAGGTGACATAAGCTCGCGCAATTTGTAATGGTGTTGCATTGATGCCATAACCATAAGCGACGTTAGCGCGTTCAATATCAGACCAACGTTTACGATTTGCATTTAGCAAGCCCGATTGCTCACCAATTAAACCAAGATCAGTTGGCTTACCTAACCCTGCATTCATATAGGTTTCCATTAAGGCATGTGGTGGCATACGCAATGCTAAACGGCTCACACCACGGTTACTTGAATGCTCTAAAATACCATCTAGTGTTAATTGATCACGAGGCGCGACATCTCGTACTTCATGCCCATTCAACACCAAAGGACCAGTATTAATCACTTCATTACGTTTCGCAGCTCCGCGCTGTAATGCCGCAAGCACCACAAATGGTTTGACTGTTGAGCCTGGTTCAAAAGTGTCCGTAATTGCTCGGTTACGCATTAAATCCGCTTTGACGCCAACACGATTATTTGGGTTATAAGAAGGGGCATTTGCCATTGCTAATACTTCACCAGTACGCACATCCACTAATACTGCAGTACCAGACTCAGCTTTGTTCTCTGCTACTGCTTTTTTAATTTCACGATACACCATGGATTGTAATTTTTCATCAATACTTAAGGTGACATCTTGTGCATCATATTTTTTAACATCTGCAATGTTCTCAACAATATTGCCGAATTTATCTTTACGATAAGTACGAGAACCTGATTTACCAATTAATAATGAATCAAAACTCTTTTCAATTCCTTCAATTCCTTCACCATCAATATTGGTATAGCCAACCAAATGAGCGACTTCTTCAACACGCGGATAAAAACGGCGTGCTTCATTTTTCAGTACAACCCCTTTTAATTTTAATTCACGCACATAATCGGCGACTGTTGGCGATACTTGACGCGAAAGATAAACAAAGCGTGATTTTGGATTTTTTTCGATACGCTTGAGAATATCATTATAAGAAACCCCTAAGGCTTCCGCTAAAGCTTTCCAACGCTCTTTATCCACCAAAGAATTTTTCTCAAAAATATCTTTAGGATCTGCCACGATAGAATACATCGGTACACTAACAGAAAGTAATTGTCCATGCCGATCTAAAATCGAACCACGCACAGATTGAATTTCTTGTGTACGCAAAGAACGTTTATCTGCTTCATCAGCTAAAGAATCCGCATTAATGATTTGCACATTCGCAGCTTTACCAATTAACACGACTAAGCAACTCATAATAACAGCCAATGCGGCAAAATAACGCCATTTTAAAAAACTATTTTCATAAACCACTTTTGGCTTATTTAGTTTAATCGCGTCATTTTTTGCTATTTTTACACTTTTCGCTCGTTTAATTTTCTTTGTCGTATTAAATTTAACCATACTGTTATCCTCAAATATTACTCTAGGATCAACACTTCTTGTTCTGGTTGAACTCGCTTCATACCTAATTGACTCGCAATCGCTTCAATACGTGTATTATCACTTTGCGTTGCTTCTTCTAATTTTAAATTCAAATATTCATTTTCAAGAGCTTGGTGTTCTAGTACTAACTGTCCCTTTTCAGCGACTAAAATACGCGTTTGATGTGTCATCCAAATAGTCGCTAATGCAGTAACCACAATCAGTAACAACAATGCCATGATAGTTTTATTTGAATTAAATAAATCTTCTAAAATAATATTTTGTAGCGGATAGCGATCATTATTTTCTAACATCAAATCTTCTCCGCAATACGTAATACCGCACTTCTTGAACGTGGATTCTGTGCCTGCTCTTGTTCACTTGGCATAATTGCTTTACCAATGGTTTTTAAAGTTTGTGTACGTTTAATTTGGTCATCACGTAATGGTAAACCTTTTGGTAGCGCCTCCCCTTTAGTTTGCTTACGCATAAAGTGCTTCACCATACGATCTTCTAACGAGTGAAAACTGATAATTGCTAAACGTCCTTTTTCTGCTAACATCGCAAGTGCCGACTGCAATACGCTTTCCAATTCATCTAATTCAGCATTAATAAAGATACGAATGGCTTGAAAAGTTCGTGTAGCAGGATGTTTATGTTTGTCTTTAAAAGGCACTGCATTAGCTACTAATTCAGCAAGCTGTAATGTTCGTGTTAAAGGTTCTGTATTATTTTGTAATGCACTTTTGTTGTAATTGACGATGGCATTCGCAATACGTTTAGCAAAACGCTCTTCACCAAAAGTTTTTAGCACCCAAGCCAAGTCTTGTTCAGAAACTTGTTGTAACCACTGAGCGGCAGACAGACCTTGTGTGGTATCCATTCGCATATCTAATGGACCATCTTTCATAAAGCTAAAACCACGTTCTGCTTCATCAAGTTGTGGAGAAGACACACCAAGATCTAATAAAATGCCATCTATCTTGCCTGTTAATCCAAGTTTTTCACAAATTGCTGGAATTGCAGAAAAACTATTATGTTCAATATGAAAACGTGGATCTTGAATTTTATTTGCTTCTGCAATAGCTCGTGGATCACGATCAATTGCAATCAAACGACCATTATAGGCAAGTTGGGAAAGGATCAAACGAGAATGACCACCTCGTCCGAATGTACCATCAATATAAATACCTTTTTCTTTCAATGCTAACCCATTAACCGCTTCATGTAATAAAACGGTGATATGTTCAGGCGATGAAAAAGTATTTTGCATATTCATAACAGTTACCAATGGTACAAAAAATAAAAGGGATAAAATGTTAAGGTAAGATAACGCGGTGCTTAGCACCGCTTATCTTTTGCTAGTGCTGCTGTTCTGTTGTGAGAAAGTCACCTTTCTTTATAATGACAGCATTTTTAATTCTTCTGATAGTGCAAATTGACCACTCGCACCTAACGCCATATCTTTTTCAATTTGAGCTTGCCATTCTGCATCGCTCCAAATTTCAAATTTATTTAATTGCCCAACAAGCATTAGGCTCTTTTCTAATTTCGCATGATGGCGTAATGGACCGCTAATTAAGATACGTCCTGCACTATCTAACTCACATTCGGTGGCATAACCTAACATGACGCGTTGTAAACTACGTTGATTCGGATCGAAATTTGATAGCGCTAAAAGTTTTTGTTCGACTAATTCCCATTCTTTTAATGGATAAAGTAACAAACAAGGTTGGCGAATATCCACAGTGCATACCATTTGACCGGCATTCTGCTCAAGAATTTCAGCACGATAACGAGTCGGGATCGCAATGCGACCTTTCGAATCTAAATTAACTGCTGAAGCACCACGAAACATCATTGTTTCCCTTTTGTGATTGTTACAAGATAAAATTTAGGAATTTTTGCTAACTTTTACCACAAAACTCCACTTATTACCACTTTTCTTAAGTTTATTATTAGTTTGCTTAACTTGCAAGCAATTTAACTGTTTCAGAAGTAAAGTTTTGTATATTTTTCATTAGATGAAAAAGTAAGCTATGCAATAATGTTGTTACTTAAACATAAGTAAGAAAGCAGAATAAAAAACACCCTACCAATATGAATTGATAGGGTGTAGTAAATACTTAAATTTGATATGATTACTGTTTGACTAAGTCATCGACTAACGCGTCAGGATCACCTTTTGCAATTGGTTTTAATAAGGTGAAAAATAAGATACTACAGAATACAGTTAACCCTAAACCAATATAAACGGAAAGTTGGTAATCTAAGTTGAAACCGATCTTGTTGTAAGCTAAGTATGTAAAGCATACGGTGCTGATAAACATCGCTGGTAAAGTACATACCCAGTGGAATTTACCGTAGCGGAATAAATAAGCAGCAGCAGTCCATAACATCACCATCGCGGTGGTTTGATTTGCCCAACTGAAGTAACGCCATAATACGCTAAAGTCAATTTTCGATACGATAAAACCTAACACAAATAATGGAATCGCAATCACTAAACGCTTAACCAGTGTTTTTTGTTCAAATTTAAAGAACTCAGCAATAATTAAACGAGCAGCACGGAAAGCAGTATCTCCAGAAGTAATTGGCAATACAACAACACCTAAAATTGCAAATACACCACCTACAGCACCTAAGAAATAGATTGATGAATCATAAACCACTTTTGATGGTGAGCCAGCATCAATAACAGCTTGTAATGCTGCTGGATCTTGATAGAAACTTAAACCTACCGCACACCATACTAATGCAATCACCCCCTCTGCAATCATTGCACCATAGAAAATAAAGCGTCCTTCTTTTTCATTTTGTGCACAACGTGCCATCAATGGTGTTTGTGTAGCATGGAAACCTGATAATGCGCCACAAGAAATCGTTAAGAATAATAATGGCCAAATTGGTAAATCACCTTTAGGTTGCAGGTTCTGGAAGAATTTATCGAAATCTAAACCACCAACTGTACGGAAAAACTCAATTGGTTCAGATGAATTTAAGTGGCTGCTGACTAAACCATACATCATACCAAATGTCATGAAGAGCAATAATGCTCCAAATAATGGATAGATACGACCAATAATTTTATCAATTGGTAATAATGTCGCGATGATGTAATACACAAAGATGATAGTTGTCCAAATCACTAATACTGTTGCAGCATCGTAACCAAATACTGTTGCAGCTGCCCCTGCACTTTCAACAACACCTAAATTATCGACTGTAATTGTACTTAATAATTTCGCAGGACTTGCAACGAATACTACACCAACTAAAAGTAATAACACAACGGCAAGTAAATTAATGAACGCTTTGACCGGCGCACCTAAATAGCGACCAGCTAATGTTGGCATTGATGCTCCACCATTACGTACACTTAACATACCACAAAAATAATCATGTACCGCGCCAGCAAAGATACAACCAATCACAATCCATAACATTGCAACTGGTCCATATAATGCCCCTAAAATTGGACCAAAAATTGGACCTGTACCAGCAATATTTAATAACTGAATTAACCAAATTTTCTTGGTTGACATTGGCATATAGTCAACACCGTCATTCATGCTATAAGCTGGTGTTGTTTTTCTTGGATTGATCACAAAGACCTTTTCAATGAATTTTCCGTATACAAAATAACCAAGCAATAAAATTGCAACGCAAAAGAAGAACCATAACATAATAAAGTACCTATTTTAATAGATGAAATATTGAAACAACTTTTCTTATAAAAAGCATTGCGTATTTTATTTCACTTGTTACAAGCAAGTAAACTGTATAATAAATTGACACTACAAAATATTTACAACTTTGTGATACCTATCACGATTTAGCAGTTAATCTATTACTTTAAAATGAAATTTATTGCTTCTTGTGATGTAATTTTGTTTAAAATTTGTAAAAAAATGACCGCACTTTTCGATATGACTATGATAGGATCCGAGCAAAAATTGCAATCAGAGAGGAAAAATGGCTTTACATCGTTGTCCAGAATGTCGGCATAAAGTAAGTGACAGTGCACTCAGTTGCCCTCATTGTGGCTTTTCATTTAAAGAAGAAGATTTGGCGCTTTATCGACAGAAGCTAGAAGAACGACGTTTACATAATCAAGAAATTAATAAACAAAGTGCTAAATTACATTTAGTGTGGTTTATTATTTTTGCTTTAGTCATTAGTATTGCTAGTTGGATTGTTAATTAACCAAAAAAGCGAATTTTGTTTAAAATTCGCTTTTTTTCCACCGCACTTAACTCTAGCTACTAGCTAATTATGTTTTCTCAACCTCTAAACGCTCAAAGGCAAGCACTTTCGTTTCAAGTCTACGCAATAATACTGTCGCCAGTGCAGTGATGACTAAATAAATTGCGCCAGCAATACCATAAATAGTTAATGCATCATACTCCGTACCATAAAGCTGTCGAGCATAGCCCATGATATCCATAATAGTGATTGTTGAAGCAAGCGCTGTGCCTTTAAACACTAAGATAATTTCATTACTATAAGAAGGTAATGCTCGTTTCAAAGCATATGGCATCAAAATTTTTAAGGTTTCTAAACGGGTAAACCCAAGCGCAGCACAGCTTTCCCATTGCCCTTTACTAATTGCTTTCACCGCGCCATGAAAAAGTTGCGTTGAATAAGCCGCACTGTTTAACGCTAATGTCAACATTGCACAAAACCATGCATTTGAAAACAACGGCCATAACGCGCTGTCGACCACCCATTGGAACTGTCCCGGTCCTGCATAAATCAAGAAAAACTGGACTAACAATGGCGTACCAGTAAATAAAGTCAAATAAACATTAATCGCACATTTAACTAACTTATTCCCAATAGATAAAGCAAAAGTGAATAGTAAAGCGAGCACAAAGGCAACTACTAAGGAAACTACAGTCAATAATAGGCTAGTCGGGATACCTTGAATAATCACCATGAAATATTCTTGAAACATTATTTCACCTCTCTTTCAAAACGAGTAAAACGCAGTTCCAATTTACGAATAATAAATTGGCTTACCAAAGTAATCACTAAATATAATAACGCAGCGATACCATACCAAGTGAAAGGCTGATGAGTGACAGTATTGACCAATTCTGCTTGACGCATTAAATCTTCTACACCAATTAGTGAAACAAGTGCAGTATCTTTTAACAACACTAACCATTGATTACTTAGTCCCGGTAGTGCATGGCGCCATACTTGTGGCATCACAATATGTACAAAAGTATAACCTCGACTTAAACCTAACGCTGCGCCTGATTCCCACTGTCCCAACGGAATAGCTTGAATCGCACCACGCAATGATTGAGAAGCATAAGCAGCAAAAATAATTGAAAGTGCAAACACACCACAACTAAAAGCACTAAATTGAATGAATTCTCCAGTTATCATTTCAACGACTTCAGTTGAACCAAAATAAATTAATAACACGACGAGAATTTCAGGTAAGCCACGTAGTAAAGTGACGACAACAGAAGTTGGCTTACGAATCAATGCCCATTTGCTTGTTTCTAACACGACAAATAGCACAGACAAAATTAAACCAGCAATTAACGAACAAAGCGCTAACCCTAAGGTCATTAGGGTTGCGCTATACATCAAAGAAAGATAATCAAAAAACATAATCGATTATTGTGTCATCCATTTATCGTAAATTTTTTGGTATTCGCCACTTGCTTTAATTGCGGCTAATCCTTTATTAAGCTCTGCCAATAATTCTTTACTGCCTTTATTTACAGCAATACCAAAACCATTACCAAAGTATTTTTGGTTGGTGACTTTATCGCCAATGAAACCTAGGCTGTCTTCTTTTTGTAACATATCAACTAATACTGCAGTATCACCGAAAATCACATCAATACGACCATTTTTTAAATCTAACACAGCATTTTGTAAACTCGCATAAGGTACTGGTTGATATTGTTTTGCTTCAGCAACAATATATTGTTGATAAGTTGTTCCATTTTGTACCCCCACTTTTTTTGCTTGTGCTAAATCGTTAAGCTTACCTTTCACCACAATAAAACTTGTCGAGCTATCATAATAAGGATCGCTAAAACTCACTTGCTTTGCACGTGCTTCCGTAATATCAATTGCAGAAATTGCCGCGTCAAAATGTTTAGAGCGTAACCCTGTAATTAAACTATCAAATGCCTGTCCCTTAAAATGACAAGTTGCTTGGATTTCTTTACAAATTGCATTCGCAATGTCCACATCAAAACCAATAATTTCGCCTTTCTCATTTGTTAACTCAAATGGTGGATAACTTGGTTCCATGGCAAATGTAATATCCTTCGCCGTCACAGCAAACGCAGTACTTACTAAAAGTGCAGTTAAAAGTAATTTTTTCATGTTGTGTCCTTATTTTAGTGTGATAAATATTGTTTGAATTGTTCTGTTTTGGGTTGTACAAAACAACTTGCATCGCCCATTTCTACAATGTGACCTTGTTCCATATATACTACTTTAGTAGCAACTTTTTTCGCTACAGCCACTTCATGAGTGACGATCACTTGGGTAATACCCGTTTGTTGCAGTTCTTTAATAATATCAACAACCTGTGCTGTAATTTCAGGATCTAACGCGGCAGTTGGCTCATCAAATAACAAAACTTGTGGTTTCATCATTAATGCACGAGCAATCGCCACACGCTGTTGTTGACCACCCGATAAATGTAATGGAAAACGGTCTGCAAATTGTGCTAAACGTAAACGTGTTAATAACTCCAATGCTTCTTTTCGTGCCGTATGATCATCAAGCTGTAGCACTTTTTTAGGTGCTTCAATCAAATTTTCAATCACTGTTAAATGTGGCCATAGGTTGTATTGTTGGAAAACCATCCCAACATCTTGACGCAAACGACAAATTTGTTTTGGGTTAGTCGTTGTTGCTGATAAGTCAAATTTGTTATTTGCAATAACTAACTCACCAGATGCCGGCACTTCTAATAAATTTAAAGTACGAATTAATGTACTTTTTCCCGCCCCACTTGGTCCTAACAATACGACAGTATCGCCTTCTTCTGCGTTTAGGCTGATATCAAACAGAGCCTGTGAAGAACCATAAAAAAAGTTTAAATTTTTAACACTAATTGCCATTGTTTAAAAAATCTCTATATTTGCAAAACTGCAATAATATTAATATTTATTGCATAATTATGCAATAAATATTGTAGAAAAAATATCACCAATAAAAAAATCCCCAATCATGCAATGATTGAGGATTGTACTATATAAAAAAGTAACAAAATTGACCGCACTTTTTTACGGTCAAAACAAAGACTATTGCGCTTTTGCCATCTCAAATTCAATTAACATCATTAAAATATGAATGACTTTAATATGGATCTCTTGAATTCGATCTGCATAACCAAAATGTGGAACACGAATTTCAACATCCGCAAGACCAGCCATCTGACCACCATCTTTACCTGTCAATGCAATCACTTTCATGCCTTTTTCTTTTGCTGCCTGAATAGCATTCAGAATATTTTTTGAATTACCTGATGTGGATAAACCAAACAATACATCTCCTTTTTGACCAACTGCTTCAACATAACGTGAAAAGACATATTCATAACCAAAGTCGTTACTCACACAGCTTATGTGGCTAACATCAGAAATTGCAATTGCAGGATAACCCGGACGATTTTCACGATAACGTCCTGTCAACTCTTCTGCAAAATGCATTGCATCGCAATGTGATCCACCATTACCACAAGATAATACTTTGCCACCTTGCTGGAAGCTATTCGAAATTAATAACGCGGCCTGCTGAATTAATTTCATGTTATTTTCATCACTAATAAATTTATTTAAAACTTCAGCCGCTTCATTTAATTCCGCTTTAATTTGATCAAAATACATAAATTCTCCTTTTACTTAATCTCCAACAATAATTTTATTCTTCTTCTAAAACAACATGACCAATATAGCCTAAGTTACGATAACGCTGTGCATAATCAATACCATAGCCTACAACAAATTCATCTGGAATAGTGAAACCTACCCATTCAACAGGCACTTCAACTTCACGACGAGAGGGTTTATCAAGTAGTGTACAGATAGTAAGAGACGTTGGATCGCGTAATTTCAAGATCTCACGCACTTTTTGTAAGGTATAACCAGTATCAATAATATCTTCAATAATCAAGACATGTTCATCTTTAATATCGCCATCAAGATCTTTACTAATTTTCACATCATGATTCGTTGTCATGCCACTGCCATAGCTTGACGTTGTCATAAATTCAATTTCAACTGGCAAACTAATTTCACGGACCAAATCCGCCATAAACATAAATGAACCACGTAAAAGTCCAACAACAATCAATTTATCTACTGCTTTTTGTTGGTAATACTGCGTAATTTCACGACCAAGTTCTTGAATACGAGCACGAACTTTCTCTTCTGAGATTAAAATACCAACATGGTGTTTTTTCATTTTGTTTTACCTTATATAGGGATTGTAAAAGTGCATTCTACAAAAAAAAGGCTGAAGTTTAAACCTTCAGCCCACAAATACCCTAACGAATTTACTTTCTACTCTACCTGTTTGGAGTATGACCCTAACTGAAAACGACCTACTCTATCATTCTCAACCGAATCTCTAACAGATGTACGTATCTTAGCAAATAATTTATACATGTCAATAGGAATTATTCTCATTTTCAAAAATTAATTACCCGATACTTTTAAGTTATCTAATAAAATTGATCCAGTTTGAATATTAGAACGATACTCAATATCATCAGCTACTGCAACGATATTCGCCAACATATCTTTCAATTGCCCTGCAATAGTAATTTCAGCGACAGGATATTGAATTTCACCATTTTCAACCCAGAAACCCGCTGCACCGCGTGAATAGTCACCAGTCACTAAGTTTATCCCTTGTCCCATTAGCTCAGTGACGAGTAAACCTGTCCCCATTTGACGTAACAGTGCTTGCAAGCCACCCGTTAAATTTGGTTTGACTAACCAATTATGAATACCACCAGCATGCCCCGTGCTTTGCATCCCTAACTTTTTACCACTATAACTGGTCAATAAATATGTTTGTAAAATCCCTTGTTCGATGATCTCACGGTTCTGAGTACGTACTCCTTCACTATCAAAAGGTGACGATGCTAATTGCCCAATTAAATGTGGACGCTCACTAATCTGAAACCAATCTGGCAACACTTGCTTACCTAAACGATCCAATAAAAAGCTGGCTTTACGGTATAAACTTCCACCACTAATCGCAGCAGTTAAATGACTCATTAATCCTGTTGCAACATCATTTGCAAAGATAACGGGCACTTGCTGCGTCGCTAACTTCTGAGGTTGCAAGCGTGCTAAGGCTTTCTTAGCACAGTTCTCCCCCACCCAATTCGCACTTTCTAACTGATTCACATTACGTGAAATCGTATATTCATAATCACGTTCTAATTGAGAATCGATTCCCCCGATAACAGAACAAGACAGTGAATAACGACTTGATAAATAGCTTTGCAACATGCCATGACTATTTCCATACACACGTACACCAGTATGTGAATTAAATGCCGCCCCTTCACTATTTACGATACGTTTATCATATTCCAAAGCGGCTTGTTCTGTGCTTAACGCTAATTCGACAGCACGATCAACATCAATCTCGGCGGCATGATATAGCGCTAAATTTGGCGCATCAAATGCCATTAGTTCACGCTCAGCTAAACCTGCACATTCATCAGGTGAGGTATACTTAGCAATTGCTAATGCCGCTTCAACCGCACTTTTAATCGCATCATGACTTAAATCCGAAGTCGACGCATTGCCTTTTTGCTTGCCTAAATATACTGAAATACCTAGGGCACCATCATTATTAAATTCAACATTTTCAACTTCTTGTAAACGCGTTGAAACAGATAAACCACTTACTTTAGTCACAGCCACTTCAGCAGTTGCCCCTGCCTTTTGTGCGATAGCCACAGCATAACTTACTGCTTCACGCAATTCTTGCTCTTGTTGCAATAAAAGTGCGGTCGATTTTTCAGTATTTTCCATATTGATTCCTTCAAACAAATTTGTGGCATTTTATCCTATTTTCAATTTTCATGCTAAAATGTTAGCTTATTTTTGTAAGATAAAGGAAAGAAAATGGCAAAGCGTGGCAAAAAGAACATTGATTGGGATAACACCGATTGGGACGCTGAAGAACAAGAAGAAATTATTTGGGTGAGTAAAAGTGAAATTAAACGTGATGCCGAAGCATTAAAAAAACTCGGTGAAAAGTTGGTTAACCTCAACAAAGCAAAATTAGATAAAATTCCATTAGAAGATAAGTTACTCGAAGCAATTGAGTTAGCACAACGTTTACAAAAAGAAGCAAAGCGCCGCCAGCTACAATATATCGGTAAATTGTTACGCAATATTGAAGTTGAGCCGATTCAAGAAGCATTAGACAAGCTAGAAAATAAGCATAATCAACAGCAAGCACTGTTACATAAACTGGAAATGTTACGTGATACATTAATTGACAATGATGATGCTTTTACACAATTTTTAGACCAACATCCTGAAGCAGATCGTCAGCATTTACGTCATTTAATCCGTTCTGCCCAAAAAGAAAAAGCGCAAAATAAACCACCAAAAGCATATCGCGAAATTTTTCAGTATTTGAAAGAATTAATGTTAGAAGAATAACAAATGTCCCTCAAAAGACAAAAGGCGTTAGTTTTGAAACTAACACCTTTTTTACAATTCACAAAGCGTTACTTGGTTGGTGCCTGCATAAAGCGGAAAAATTCACTGTCAGGCTTTAAAATCATCATATTCTCTGAATTTGCAAAGCTACTTTCATAAGCCTTTAAACTTCTCAAGAAGCTATAGAATTGTGGCTCTTGTGAAAACGCATCAGAAAATACTTTTGCTGCAGTTGCATCACCAGAACCGCGTAATTCCTGTGCTGTTCTATTTGCATTAGCCAAAATTAAAGTCACTTTACGATCAACGTCTGCTTGAATAAATGCCGCTTTTTCACGACCTTGTGAACGATGTTCACGTGCAACTGCATCACGTTCTGCACGCATACGCTGATAAATTGACGATGATACTTCATCAGGTAAATTGATTTGTTTTACACGTACATCAACGACTTCAATCCCTAATTCAGCAGTACTGTCTGCACCAGTATTAAGTGCTTTACGCGCCCCTTCCATCAATTCACCACGCGTACCAGACACAATATCTTTAATCGTACGCGAACCAATTTCAGAACGTAAACGGTCATTGACTTTACGACGTAATAAATTAGATGCTTGCGCATAATCGCCACCACCAGTAGCAGTATAGAAGCGCCCGAAATCGCTAATACGCCATTTGACATAAGAGTCAACTAACAAGTCTTTTTTCTCCACAGTGACAAAACGGTCTGCTTGACCATCAAGTGTACGAATACGTGCATCTAAAATTTTAATAGAATCAATAAATGGAATTTTAAAATGTAAACCCGGGTTGTATACAACAACTTTATTATCTGCATCACGATGTACTTTGCTAAAACGAAGCATAATGCCACGTGTCCCTTCTGATACAATCACAATGCTAGAATACAAAATTGCTGCAATAATCACGATAACAGGGGTTAAAAATTTACGCATTAGTTAAATCTCCCTTGGCGAGTATTCTCTTGTCTTGCTGATGGTACTGTATGTGATGGTATAACAGGTTGTGTTTCAACACGAATCACTGGACGACCTTGTTCCATGTTTTCTTGCTCTGTTTTTGCTTTAGTTACTTGTCCTTTTAAAATTTGCTCAAGAGGCAGCATCGTCAAGTTATTACCACCGTTTGCATCTAACATCACTTTAGGTGTATTCGCCATCACTTTTTCCATCGTTTGAATATACAAACGCTCACGTAATAATTCTGGTGCAGCTTTAAATTCAGGCAATAAGCGTTCAAAACGCTCCACTTCCCCTTTTGCATCTAATACAACGCGATCTTTATAAGCAGTTGCTTCCTCTAAAATACGTTGTGCATCACCACGTGCAATCGGCTCGCGTTCACGCGCATAGGCTTCTGCTTCACGAATATAACGCTGCTCATCTTCTTGTGCTTTGATTGCATCATCAAAGGCATCTTTCACTTCCTCTGGTGGACGTGCCGATTGAAAGTTAACATCCACTACCTCAAGTCCCATATCATAAGACTCAATAATCGTGTTCAAGGTCTTCCAAGTATTCTCACGTACAACAGAACGACCAGTGGTTAAAATATCATCCATCGACATATGACCGATCACATAACGTAATGCACTGTCTGTCGCTTGGTTCAAACTATCATCCGCATTAGTCACACTAAATAAATATTTAGCAGGATCGTGCACACGGTATTGTACAGTCATTTCAACTTTCACCATGTTTTCATCTTGCGTTAACATCGATCCTTGTGTTCTTAACTCTTTCACTTGTTCGACGTTAACAGGGATGACGCGATCAATAAAAGTTGGCTTCCAATTCAAACCAGGCTGTACAATTGAAGATAGCTCACCAAAACGCATTACAACACCACGTTCTGCTTCTTTCACTGTATAAAAACCGCTTACGCCCCAAACTAATGCACCAATTACAGCTGCAACAGGCAATAATTTAGCTAAATTGAGTGAAGGAGGCTGGCTTGAGTTACTGCGTTTACCACCATTACCAGAACCGCCTAGCTTTTTCAGGAGATTATTAAATATCTCCTCGATATCTGGTGGTGATTGATCTCGATTGTTTTGTTTTCCACGTGAATTATCGTTCCAATTCGATTGCCCATCTTCATTATCAGGACGATGATTTTCAGGCTTTTTTTGTCCTGGTTTACCCCAAGGATCTTGATCTGAACCGTTCAATGACATTACGTTCTCCATTTGTCAAAAAATTGTTACTTGCTTAAACAAATTTTAACAGTCTAAACAAAATATTGTGCTAAGTCTAACGAAACCCATTACTAAATGGGGATATTTTTTACGATTTAAAGTGCGAGTAAAAAAATGAATCGCAAGACAGCAGGTTTGTCTGCTAATTCCAGTGTATTTAAACACTAAAATGCCAGTAAAATTCATGATGAAAAGCAATGATAATCAGGATGATTAACGAGATAGCGGATAGATGTCGGCAAAAATGTCGCTGCGAGTTGTTGTCCATCCCAAGCAAAATAACGAACATCGATTTGCTCAATTTTATTAACAAAAAAAGCTAAATAAAAAGGCAATGCTTGACTGAAAATAAGCTGACCTGATGGACAATAAGCAGACTTGATCTGACGTAAAATTGGGTCATGACTCACCTCCGCTAATTTCACAATCCCAATACCTTGTGATTTCAATACTGCTTCACGCAAACACCAAGTTAAGTAAAAAGCAGCTTCATTGTCTTGCTGTTGATGAAACCAATCTTGTTCTGGCTGTGGTGCAAAATGGGCTAACAGTGCGGTAAAATCTCGTTTTTTATTTGGAGATTCAATATCAATCCCTACCGCGCTTTTTCCTTGAAGGTCAGTATGTAAAATAACCGCTACCCAATCACCAGAATGACTAATATTGAAATCAATGTCATCAACAAGCAATTGTGGACGACCACTTTCGCTATAATCAATATGCTTTAAAAGTGCGGTCGATTTTTGTGAAATTTTGAGTAACTCCCATAATAAGAAATGGGCAATCCAACGACAACGATAGCGTATTTTTACTCGCTGATTTTCACTTTGTAATGGTTGGCAGAGCTTCTCATTTAACAGATCAGAAGGGATAGCATCTAGAGGATAGGACTGGTTAATGTTAGCGTAAGCAATAAACGTGCTGCTCATTTAAAAATCTCTTTTCTTTCCTTAACTAACTGCATTTGTATTGGCTTAAGATGTAATAAGCGTTCATTTACGTTTCAAATATTTCGCGATTATAAGCAATGGATAATGTGCAATTTAAAATGATACTAAAAATACAATACGTACTTTGACAAGTAAAAATCACGCCCAAACTATGATTTAGCATTGCTGGGCGTAAACATTATGTTCCTACATTTAAGCGTTATGCAATGATAGTATCATGCCTAAAAACATTCTCCCTTTTAAAACTCAAAGGGAAAAATGCGTTATTTTAATAAATATGCTCTCAATGTTGCAAAATCATTTTCCATCACATCGGATAATAATGGCAATGCAGCATGTTTTGCTAACGCTTCAGGTAAATCTAATTCAAGCTGTAAAATACGCTCAACACTTTCTTTAAATTTTGCTGGGTGTGCAGTACATAGGAATAACCCTGTTTCACCTGCTTGTAAATCCTGCTTCAATACACGATATGCTACTGCACCATGTGGTTCACATAAATAACCTTTATCATGCATTTGTTGTAAAGTCTGTTCTGTTTCATTGTCATTTACCGCATCAGAATGTAAATCAGACAATGACCAGCCATTACGTTTAAACAATTCTTCCACTCGCGGCCAGTTATTTGGACGGCTTACATCCATCGCATTAGACAAGGTTGCCACAGTATCATTTGGCTGCCAATTACCACTACGTAAATAACGAGGTACGGTATCATTCACGTTAGTTGAAGCGATAAAACGTTTGATCGGTAAGCCTAATGATTTCGCAATTAAACCCGCAGTTAAATTACCAAAGTTACCACTTGGTACAGAAATCACCACATTATTGCGCGCCTCTTTTGGTAATTGTGCTAGCGCTTCAAAGTAATAACAAACTTGGGCTAGCAAGCGACTAATATTAATTGAGTTAGCCGAATTTAATCCAATCTCTTGACGCAATTCAACATCATCAAAGGCTTGTTTTACTAAAGCTTGGCAATCATCAAAATCCCCTTTAATTGCCACTGTGCGAATATTGCCACCTAAAGTGCAAAATAGTTTTTCTTGTAACGGACTGATTTTGCCTTGTGGATATAAAATGACGACATCAATATTTTCTAAACCATAAAAGGCATGGGCAACCGCAGCACCGGTATCACCAGAAGTAGCCGTTAAAATCGTAATTTTACCATCACCCCGTACTGTGGCTAAGGCTTGTGCCATAAAACGACCACCAAAATCTTTAAAAGCTAATGTCGGACCATGAAATAATTCTAAGGCATACACATCATCTTCGACCTTCACTACAGGCGCAGGAAAAGTAAACGCATTTTTTACCATTTGTGCTAACTGGCTTTCTGCAATTTCTGTACCAATTAATGCACTAAGAATTTTTTGGCTACGTTCAACCAGTGGTAATGCGAGTAATCCATCGATATCATCAAAGTGCGGTATGTTTTCAGGGAAAAATAGACCTTGATTTTTACCAAGCCCTTGACGCACTGCTTGAGCAAAATTCACTTGCTCTTCTGGGTGTTTGATGTTGTATAAATTCATATTATTTTCCGTTTTCTTAATTAACCTAATGCTTAATCTAGTGCTCTTGCACCCTCATTATCGACCTTGCAAATATGTACAAAACCTTCGTTGTTTTGCAAGTAATGATGTTCTAAATATGTTGATAATTTCATTGCTGTTGTTAAATCAGGTGCAATGGCAAAAATCGTTGGACCTGAACCTGAAATACCTGTCACTAATGCCCCTAAATCACGTGTCGCTTGTTTTACATCAGCAAAGTTCGGTAATAAAACTTCACGATAAGGCTCTGCGATAACATCTTTCATCATTAACGCTGCAAGTTGTGCTTGTTTAGTATGACAAGCATGCACAAAACTACCTAAATGACGCGCCTGTGCAATCACATCTTGGCGCGTATAACTCTTTGGTAAAATCGCACGTGCTTCTGCAGTTGACACTTCAATTCCCGGATAAGCTAGCACCCAATACCAATCATCAAAAAATGGCAATCGCTGACAAATATTCCCTAAAGACTGCACCATTAATTGCACACCACCTAAATAACAAGGCGCTACGTTATCATAGTGAATCGAGCCTGAAATACGCCCCTCTAACTCCCCCATCATCTCTAATAATTCCATCTTAGAAAAAGGTTCGTCATGGAATTGATTTAAGGCAACTAATGCTGCCACGATTGAACAAGCACTCGAACCAAGGCCAGAGCCAATTGGCATATTTTTTTCAAGTGTTAAACGTAATGAACGAACTGATATACCACGTAACTTTAAACGCTCACTGAATAACACATAAGCTTGATATACAATGTTCTTTTGCGGCTCTTTTGGTAATTTACGTACAAAATAACCCGCATTTTCTAGCTCAAATCCAGCTGCAATTGCGTCAATTTGCACCACATCACCCAATAATGAACCATCAATAGGGGACACTGCTGCCCCCAAAGTATCAAATCCCACACTTAAATTCGCACTTGATGCAGGTGCATAAATTCTAAGCATATTCTTTTCCATCTATTTACCTAATTAAGCTTGTAGCGTTCTTAAAATATCAGCAAAAATACCCGCCGCCGTCACAGCATTACCTGCGCCATAACCACGTAAAAGTAACGGTGCTGGTTGATAATAACGTGTATAAAAGGCTAAAGCATTTTCACCATTTTTTACTTTATACAATGGGTCTTCTGCATCCACTTCTACAATAGACACCTTACATTTGCCGTTTTCAATTTGCCCAACATAGCGTAGTACTTTACCCATTGATTTAGCTTTCTCAACACGGGCTGCAAATTCACTATCTAACTCAGGTAACATTGCCATAAATTCAGCAGTCGTTTTTCCTTCTGCAAATCCTACAGGTAATACACTTTCTACTTCCACATCAGTTAGCTCAAGTTGTAATCCTGTTTCACGAGCCAAAATAAGCAACTTACGTGCGACATCTTGCCCAGACAAATCTTCTCTCGGGTCAGGTTCAGTAAACCCTTTTTCACGTGCAAGTGCAGTTGCTGCCGATAATGAAAGCCCATTTTCTAATTCACCAAAAATAAATGACAATGAACCCGATAAAATGCCATTAAATTTCATAACCTCATCACCTGCGGCTAACAAATTCTGCAAATTTTCAATTACAGGTAAACCCGCACCCACGTTTGTATCATATAAGAACTTACGTTGGTTACTACGCGCATTTTCACGCAATGCATTATAATAGGCTAACTCACGTGTATTGGCCTTTTTATTTGGCGTAACCACATGGAATCCTTCACTTAGTGCTCTTGCATACAAGCCCGATACTGATTCAGCCGAAGTACAGTCAACGAATACAGGATTCACGACATGATGTAACTTAATGAATGAAAGCAATACATCAAAATCAGAGGGTTGCGTCGCATTTTCTAATTCAGATTGCCAATTCTCTAAACATAATCCATCCGCTTTAAGTAACATCTTATTAGAATTAGCAATTGCACAAACACGAATTTCAATGTCCTTTTTTGCTAAATACGCTTTTTGGTTTTTAATTTGTTCGATTAACTCACCACCAACACCACCAACACCAACTAAAAAGACATCCACCACTTTTTTATTATTAAATAACGCTTGATGTGTGGCTTTTACTGCTTCAATCGCTTTATTTAATGACACGACCGCAGAAATTGAACGTTCCGATGAACCTTGTGCAATCGCAACAATACTGATATTAGCTTGAGCAAGTGCTGAGAAGAAACGCGCCGCAATCCCCTTCGCTTGCTTCATTCCATCACCAACAACTGAAATAATCGACAAATCTTTAATCACGTCTATTGGCTCAAGATCATTTGTTTTCAACTCTTGCTCAAATTCTTTTTCCAACGCCTGTTTTGCCACATCGACTAATTTTGCCGGTACACAGAAACTAATACTATATTCCGACGAAGACTGCGTGATTAAAATAACTGATACCCCCGCATTCGACATCGCAGAGAAAACACGTGTAGCCATCCCCACCATACCTTGCATACCAGGGCCAGAAACATTAAACATAGCCACATTATCTAAATTTGTAATCCCCTTGACTTGTAGCTGTTCAGATTTCACATTGCCATCAATAATTGAACCTGGTGCGGTTGGATTCCCTGTATTTTTAATTAAACAAGGAATATTACCTTGTACTAAAGGACCGATGGTACGAGGGTGAATCACTTTCGCACCGAAATAAGAAAGTTCCATCGCTTCACGGTAAGATAAACTTGGTAACAGGCGAGCATCTGGCACTAAACGCGGATCACAAGTGAAAACCCCATCAACATCAGTCCAAATCTCACAAGCACTGGCACCTAAACACGCAGCTAAACACGCAGCCGAATAATCAGAGCCATTACGTCCTAATAAAACTAACTCGCCTTTTTCATTGCCTGCGGTAAAACCTGCCATCAGAACCACGTTTTTTGTTGGAATAGATTTTGCATCAACGCGTCTAGTAGATTCTTCAATGTCCACTGAAGATTCTAAATAACTGCCATGCGCTAATAATTTCTCAACAGGATTAATTAATGTGACCTCATAACCACGCGCTTCAAACCAAGCTTTCATCATCGCAATTGATAATTTTTCCCCTCGACAATCAATGCTTGCTTTTAACGCATCAGAAACAAAACCTTGCTGACGAATTTCTTCTAAAGCTGCTTTGATCTGTGCAAATTCAGCATCAATCAATGCTTTAGTACCAGCAAGATCGAATTGATTATTTTCTGCGTGTAATCCATTAATAATGTGATAAAAAATCTCTAAAGCTTCATCAAAATGCGTATCGGTAGGTTGATTTAAACTGGCTTTTTCAGAAAGGGCAACAAGATGGTTAGTAATTTTAGCAGGTGCAGATAAAACGCCCGCGGCTTGCTCTTCAAAGTGTGCTTTTTCAATCAGTTGTGCCGCCTGCGAGAAACGCTCTGGATTAGCTAACGAAGTCCCCCCGAATTTTAATACACGCATAATAAAATCTCCTAGATGTTGTGAATTTCAAAATATTATAAAAATTTCATAAAAAAACCCGCACTTTTTACTGAGCACGGGTTTTGTCGAATTCGATCTTTTTGCTACGCACTAACCCGCACCATTCATCATAATAATGGTGGTGGTCATAATCATCATGGTTACAGAAGTGCGTTTATTCATCATATTGGTTAAAAATAAAAAAAGGATGTGTAAGAAATACCTAAATTTACTGGGGTTGTCAAACAGAAAATGCAAAAATATTATAAATTTTTCAAATCCGGCAAGTTCTTGTAATATAGCTGATATTTTTTAACTCAACCATAATTGCAAACGATTTCCTAGCAGGATACCTTCTGTATGACAATCCAACAAAATATTACCCAAATTCAAACTCAAATAAATTACTATTTAGACCAAGCCAACCGCCCTCAAAGTGCAGTCAAGTTATTAGCAGTTTCTAAAACCAAGCCCGTTGATGCCATTTTAGCGGCATATCAAGCGGGGCAAATAGCATTCGGTGAAAATTATGTACAAGAAGGCATCGACAAAATTAGTTATTTTCAACAACAACATATCGAATTAGAATGGCATTTCATTGGTCCCTTACAGTCGAATAAAACACGTTTAGTCGCAGAACACTTTGACTGGATGCAAACGCTTGATCGTATAAAAATTGCCGACCGCCTCAATGAACAACGTCCTTATTACAAAGCACCATTAAATATTTTAATTCAAATTAATATCAGCGACGAAAACAGTAAATCAGGTATTGTACCAAGCGAAATGTTGACTTTAGCAAAACACATTCAAAACTTACCGCACTTACGCTTACGTGGTTTAATGGCAATCCCTGCTCCAACAGATGACATTCAACAGCAAGAACAAGCATTTAATGCAATGAATGCATTATTTATAGAATTGCAACAATCATTCCCTGACGCTCAAATTGATACGCTTTCTATGGGCATGACCGATGATATGGCAAGTGCGATTCAGTGCGGTTCAACAATGGTAAGAATTGGTACTGCAATTTTTGGTGCAAGAAACTATCATAAATAGTCCCATTTTCCTTCTCATATCATATTGATACAAAATATAAAGATAAAATTTGACAGTGTTATAGTGGCTTTTTATTATTCATTTAGTTTATAAAACACTCGAAAATGGACACAATTACTTTGAAAAACACAACTGTATTACTTAAAAACGCCCTTGCACAACGCATTCTAATCTTAGATGGTGCGATGGGTACAATGATCCAAAAATATAAGCTCACAGAACAAGATTTTCGCGGCGAACGTTTTGCCAATAGCGCAATTGATTTACGCGGCAACAATGATCTATTGAGCTTAACCAAACCAGAAATCATCCGAGAAATTCACGCACAATACTTACAAGCTGGCGCAGATATCATTGAAACCAATACCTTTAGCTCAACGACCATTGCTCAAGCCGATTATGCCTTAGAATCAATTGCCTATGAGCTTAATTTTGAAAGCGCGAAACTGGCTCGTGAAATTGCAGATCAATACTCTACACCAGAAAAACCGCGTTTCGTTGCTGGAATTTTAGGTCCGACCAACCGTACAGCCTCGATCTCGCCAGATGTTAATGACCCAGGTTTTCGCAATGTCACGTTTATGCAATTAGTTGATGCTTACGCCGAAGCAACGAGAGGGCTCATTACTGGTGGTGCAGATCTGATTATGATCGAAACTATTTTTGATACTCTCAATGCTAAAGCAGCTGCCTTTGCGATTGATCAAGTATTTGAAGAATTAAATATCGAACTACCAGTTATGATTTCTGGCACAATTACTGATGCATCTGGTCGCACATTGTCAGGGCAAACTACCGAGGCATTCTACAATTCTCTTCGTCATGCTAAACCAATCAGCTTTGGCTTAAACTGTGCCTTGGGACCCAAAGAACTGCGACAATATATGGAACAATTATCCAAAATCTGTGAGTGCTACGTTTCCGCCCACCCTAATGCCGGTTTGCCAAATGCCTTTGGCGGCTACGATCTTGGCGCAACGGAGATGGCTGCATACATAAAAGAATGGGCGGAAAATGGTTTCTTGAACATCGTCGGTGGCTGTTGCGGTACGACGCCTGAACATATTAAAGCTTTTAGTGAAGCGATAGAGGGGATAGCACCACGCCAATTACCCGAACTCAAAACTGCCATGCGCTTATCAGGTCTGGAACCACTTACTATTGATGATGACAGCCTATTCGTCAATGTGGGTGAACGTAACAATGTGACAGGATCAGCGAAATTCAAACGGCTAATCAAAGAAGAAAAATTTTGCGAAGCGATTGAAATCGCCATCGATCAGGTGGAAAACGGCGCGCAAGTGATTGACGTGAATATGGACGAAGCCCTGCTCGACTCCAAAAAATGTATGACGCGCTTCCTCAACATTATGGCGACCGAACCCGATGCGGCGAAAGTGCCCGTGATGATTGACTCCTCCAAATGGGAAGTGATTGAGGCAGGTTTGCAATCCATTCAAGGCAAAGGGATTGTGAACTCGATCTCACTCAAAGAGGGCGAGGAAAACTTTATCCGTCAAGCCAAGCTCGTGCGCCGCTACGGCGCGGCGGTGGTCGTGATGGCGTTCGATGAAGTGGGGCAAGCGGACACCGAAGATCGAAAAGTGGAAATTTGTACCCGCGCTTACAACATCTTAGTGGGGCAAGTGGGCTTCCCACCGGAAGACATTATTTTCGACCCGAACATTTTCGCGATTGGTACGGGGATCGAAGAACACAACAACTACGGCGTGGACTTCATCAACGCCACAGGACGGATTAAACACAGCCTGCCGCACGCCAAAATTTCGGGCGGTGTGTCGAATGTGTCGTTCTCCTTCCGCGGCAACAACCCAATGCGCGAGGCGATTCACGCCGTGTTTCTCTACCACGCGATCAAGCAGGGAATGGATATGGGGATTGTGAACGCAGGGCAGTTGGCGATCTATGACGATCTCGATCCTGAACTGCGCGAAGTGGTGGAAGACGCGGTTCTGAATCGCAATGCGGACGCTACCGACCGTTTGCTTGAATTTGCAGAAAAATTGCGGGATCAGACCGCTTGTAGCGACAACGAAAGTGCGGTAGCAGAATGGCGACTTTTGCCAGTGGAAGAACGTCTCAAACACGCGCTAGTCAAGGGCATTACTGCCCACATCATCGAAGACACAGAGGAAGCGCGCCAACAATTCAGCTCACCGTTGGAAGTGATCGAAGGGCCGTTAATGGCAGGAATGGACGTGGTCGGCGACCTGTTCGGCGACGGCAAAATGTTCCTGCCGCAAGTGGTGAAATCGGCGCGCGTGATGAAGCAGTCGGTCGCTTACCTTGAGCCGTTTATCAATGCGACAAAACAGAAAGGCTCATCGAGCGGTAAAGTGGTGATCGCCACCGTGAAAGGCGACGTACACGACATCGGCAAAAACATCGTGAGCGTGGTGCTGCAATGTAACAACTTTGAAGTGATCGACCTTGGCGTCATGGTACCAGCGGACAAAATCATCGAAACCGCCATCAACGAAAAAGCAGACATCATCGGCTTGAGCGGCTTAATCACACCATCGCTGGATGAAATGGAATATTTCCTCGGCGAAATGAACCGCTTGGGCTTGAACATTCCTGTGCTAATCGGCGGTGCGACCACCTCCAAAGAACACACCGCGATCAAGCTCTACCCGAAATATAAATATGAAGTGATCTACACCACCAACGCCTCGCGCGCGGTAACGGTCTGCGCGGCGTTGATGAACCCTGAAACCAAAGCGGAGCTGTGGGAACGCACCAAAAAAGAGTACGAGCAAATTCAGCAATCGTTCTCCAACCGCAAGCCGCTGCGCAAACAGTTGCCAATCGAACAGGCGCGCGAAAACCGCTTCAACGCTTTTGCTGGCGAATGGGCGGATTACCAAGTGCCACAGCCGCAGCAAACGGGGATTGTCGAATTTAAGCACGTTCCAATTGAAACATTGTGCGAGTATATCGACTGGTCGCCATTCTTCCGCGTGTGGGGCTTAATGGGCGGCTACCCTGACGCCTTCGACTTCCCTGAAGGCGGCGAAGAAGCGCGCAAAGTATGGAACGATGCGCAAGTCGTGCTGGACGAATTGACACAAAACCGCAAGCTCAGTCCAACGGGCATTTTGGGCATCTTCCCTGCCGAACGCGTGGGCGATGACATTGTGGTTTACCGCGATGAGGCGCGCAGCGAAGTGGCAGGCACTTGCTACCACTTGCGCCAACAGAGCGAACGCAGCAAAAACAGCAAAAGCCCGTACAACCTCTGCCTGAGCGACTTTATCGCCGACAAACAAAGCGGACAAAAAGACTGGCTCGGAATGTTCGCCGTGTGCGCTGGCACGGAAGAGCACGATTTGGTCGAGGGCTACAAAGCCGCTGGCGACGACTATAACGCAATCCTGCTGCAAGCGGTCGGCGACCGTCTCGCCGAAGCAATGGCGGAATACCTCCACCACCAAGTGCGGTTAAAAATTTGGGGATATTCACCGAATGAGGGCTTCAACAATCAAGATCTGATTGACGAAAAATACATCGGCATCCGCCCCGCCCCCGGTTACCCAAGCTGCCCAGAACATACCGAAAAAGAAATCATCTGGGACTTGCTCGAAGTGGAACAACGCATCGGTATGAAACTCACCGAAAGCTACGCAATGTGGCCTGCTGCGTCTGTCTGTGGTTGGTACTTCTCCCACCCTGCGAGTAGCTACTTCACACTAGGACGGATTGATGAAGATCAAGCGGTGGATTATGCGAAAAGGAAAGGGTGGAATGAGAGAGAGCTGGTTAAGTGGTTGGGAGTGGCTATGAAGTAAGATTTCTACATAACGAGTAATCTCTAAAACGGTTGCTATGCAAATTTAAGTTATAGCAACCGCCTAATTGAGGTTTACTAAAATATATCCTCTATATCTGTTAGATCATCTATTTCACTTTCAGGAATATAGTAAGCTCTATCTTTATGTAATTCACAGTGACTTCCAGCAACTAAGCAAGAAAGAGATATATGAACTACATCATCTTCATCTTTAGTTATATCAATTACACGACCAAAGACAGTAAGAGATGTATTTCCAGCCATTGAATCGTATTTTGATGAGCAGCTTGCACAATAGTAGGGATCATAAATAAATTTTATTCTAACCCCTTTCTTTTTATAGTATCCTTCTCTTTTCCCAGCATCGCTATCTTTAAAATAGAATCTCCCCTGAAAAGCTATATTTTGCCCTATGCGAATTACATTTTTTAGAATATTACTTCTTCTGACTAGAAATGGTGTCACATCAAAAAAACGCATATCATTTATTATATTATAAACTATAGAGTTTAGATATTGAACAACTAAGGAGCCATCTCCAAAATCAGTAAAGTGAGATGGTTTTGCTAATTCTTGCATTTTCCCCATATTTAAAAAATTATCATCATCAATCATTTCCTTTTTAGAAAGTTGCTGAAAAATTTTAGATTCCGTATTAATATACTTAGGATTATTAGTAACAAGCTCGCGGATTCTAGTAGTATTAAACCAATCCCATCTTGAACAGCTTTTCTGAGTAAGAGAAAAAAGATAGGTTGTATCTTCTATTAAACATTGTTCTTCCCACGATTCTTTAAATTTAATCAATTCAGAAGGTGTTATATTTCTTGCAATTTCATTTCTAGAATGAACTTTTGAGTGACAATTCAAACATAATACAACTAAATTCTTTTCAGAATGGTCTCTTGAAACAGCCCATGATTGAATATGATGAATTATAATCGGGTTATTCATATTTCTACATATGACACAACAATGTTTCGACTTTATAAGAACCTGATTTAATGTTCTTAAAGGAATAGGAGGCCGAGATGTTTTAGTTATACGATCTACTTGTGAATCAGATAATCCAAAACTCTTTAGTTCAGATATATCTTTAGTTTGAAGTTCGGATAATGTAAAGTTTGAAGATAATGAATGTGCTACGTCATTTGGGAGCCCTCTAGATAAGAGAGCATAAAAAGTTCTTTTACTCATACATAAGGCTATATTTATAAGATATAAGTTAGTAATTATCCTTTCTTTCTACATTAATTACAATCAAGAATTTGATGAGCGATTCATGATACTTTTTAACGACTTGCCTTTTAGTAAATTTTCATTAGACTTAGCAAGTTTATAACTTACAACAACATAGAATGCAAACACCCCAAATCCTCCTCGGCACAGGCGGTTACAGCGACACTGATTTAATCGGTACGCTGTACCCTTTCGGCACGGACAAAACCGAATTTCTGTCCATTTACAGTCAGCACTATGATACGGTTGAGATTAACAGCACTTTTCACGCGCTGATTGGGGCGAAGGCATTGCAGGGAATGGTGGAAAAGGCGCAGGGGCGGCTCAAGTTTTCGGTGAAATTACATCGGGATTTTAGCCATAAACGCACCGCCACGCGCGCGCAAGCGGTCGCTTTTTTGCAGGCGTTGCAAGTGTTGGTGGAGGCAAATTGCTTGGCGAATTTGTTTGTGCAGTTTCCGTCCAGTTTTGAACGCACTCACGCCAACCGCTACTATCTTGCCGAATTGGTGTCGTGGTTTGCCGACTGCCCGCTTGCGATTGAATTTCGCCACCCAAGTTGGCATACGCAGTCGGTGTTGGACTATTTTCGTGGCAAAGAAAATCTGATTTGGTGCAACGTGGATTATCCGCAAAATATCGGGCTGCCCGCCTTTCAATTTTACCCCAACCAACGCACCGCTTACCTGCGCCTACATGGTCGCAATCCGCACTGGCACAAAGCCCAATCGGCAGCAGAACGCCACGATTACTGCTACTCCGAAACTGAATTGCAAGGCTTAGCTCGCCTGCTCCACCAACGCCGAGCGGAATTCGACAGGCTCTATCTCTATTTCCAAAACACCACCAACAGCCATTCGTTCTACAATATCGACACGCTCAAAGGCTATTTGGCGGAGTATGGCTTTGAGGTAAAAGCTAAGCCAGAGTTTTTGGAGGGGCAGCAGAGTTTGTTTTAGATTTGTGGTAGCTTTTCAATACCACAAATCTCTTTTCTTGCCCAATCCACTTCCGCACGAATGCCAAACGCCTCGGCAAGATTTTCCTCGGTCAGCACCGCTTGAGTTTCCCCAGCTGCGATCACATTGCCGTCTTTCAATAAAATCACCTCATCACAGAAACGATAGGCGAGAGAGAGATGATGAATCACCACCACACAAGTTTTTTCAGGTGTTAGAGACTTGAGTTGCTCCATAATGTCGATTTGGTAATAAGGATCGAGTGCCGCAATGGGTTCATCGGCAAGCAAAATCGGGGCATTTTTAATCGCACAGCGCGCGAGTTGGACGCGAGTTTTTTCGCCGCCAGAAAGCTGTTGGAAAGGTTTATCGAGCAAGTGGGCAATCGAAAACTGGGCGGAAATTGACCGCACTTTTTGCTGCTCTTTGTCCGCTGGCAACAGCTGCGGCAAGCCGAGGGCGATGACATCATAGACGCTTAAATCCCAATGAATGGCAGTGCTTTGGGCGAGGTAAGCGATCTGCTGGTTACGTTCTGTAGGAGAGAGCTCACTCAATTTGCAATTTTTTAAGCAGATCTGACCGCTTGTAGCGGGGAGAATTCCCGCTATAGCTTTAAGCAAAGTCGATTTACCTGCGCCGTTTGCGCCCATAATTCCAACTAATTTGCCTTGCGGAATGTGGCAGCTAATGTTTTTTAAAGCGTAGGATAAGGTTAAATTTTCTACTTTTATCATCATATTTCCATAGGGGTTGCGACCTGTATCAGTCCGAAAATCTGAGAGATAATAGACAGGTACAGGACTAGCTTCTATTTTAATTCGTAATTCTTCGCTGTTGTGTAAGCAAAATCCAAATCAACACAGGGGCACCAATAAGTGCGGTGAGGGTGCCTATATAAATATGTGAGAAGAATGGAATATACAAAATGCTGAGATCTGCTACTAGTAATAGCAAAGCACCGATTAGACTACTGGTAAGATAAAGCTGTGACGGGCTTTTTTTAAGCAGCATACGAGCAAAGTGCGGTGCGATTAAACCAATAAAGCCAATAGTCCCTGTTTGTGGAATCGTTGCACCTATCAGTAACGCGACGCCAAAGGTTGTAATAAAAAAGCTCTGTTTGGGATCGATGCCCATTGTGCTAGCGGTTTCTTCGCCGAAGGTCAGTAAATCAACATAGCGCCGTTGGTTATAAATACAGAAAATGCCAATAAAAACAATCGGCAGCGAAAGCAATAACATATCAAATTTTGCCCACATCAGCGAGCCTTGTAGCCAACGATAAAGTTCCGCTAATGCCCAAGGGCTTTGCGCGTTGGAAAGTAACAAGGCGATGGCGGAGCCGAGTAACATATTCACCGCCACGCCACTTAAAATCATCATTGTAGTACCATAATTTCTGGCGATGAAATAAACGATTAAAAAGCTCAATAATGCCCCTACAATGCCACCGAATAGTAATACAGTAAAAGGCGCAGAGAAATAGTACAGAATAAACACGCTAGCAGTAGTTGCCCCATTGGCACTGCCTAATAATCCCGGGCTGGCTAATGGATTTTGAAAAATTCCCTGCATCACATTGCCCGCTAAAGCAAGGCTTGCACCAGTAAGAACCGCCAACAAAATGCGTGGCAAGCGAATATCAGATAGTACAAGGGATCGCATATCTGTCAACATACCTTCAGCGTTAGCAAGTGCGCTAAATTGACTGAGTTGATAGCTACAGGCAAAGACAATCAAGGCAATCAGCGACAGAAATAAAATAAGATTTAAGGTTCTAGGTTGCATCATTTTTAGTAGTTTATTTCATTAAATTAATTTCAAATGTTGATAAGTCGTCGCTGGCTCAATTTCTCATTCCCTCAACGGGTTTTATTTGCTGATAAATCTTCTCTGCCCCTTGCCACAGTCCATGATCAAAACAATAGCTGTATTTTAATGGAATGGTTGCAAACGGTCGATCTTGGAAGATTTTTTGTAAAATTGGATGATTAAGCAGTTCCGCTTGTTCATTGTAACCCCGTTTATCCGTTAGGCGAATAAGTACCTTTGGTTGACTAAGTAACAGCTTCTCTAGGGAAAAATTTTGTTGAGTTAAAACTGTTTTTAGCGACGATAAGCCCAGCAAATCCAGCAATGTACGGTAAGGTTGTAACTGACTTTCGACAATCCCTGTATCTGATAGGATCAAAGTGTTTGCAAACGGTAAGTCTAAGCGGAAATTTTGCAATTTAAGCGTTTCCACCCATTGTTCAGCTTTGGGTTGATTATCGGTTAGTTTGCCGAGATGTAAAATTAACTCAAATAATTGCTCGAGTGATTGTGGATTGCTGATATTTTCTACTTTTACCCCTAAAACGAGTAATTTTTCTACTAATTGTGGATAAAACTGTTCATTAATAAGTAAGGTTTTATCTAAGTAAGGCAATAGGTTAATTAAAGTTGGCTCAATTTGTGGTTTATCATTGTTGAGTTTATCCAACATCATCAACGGATTAGCAGAATAGTTTGACATCGCCACAATTTGTCCAGGGCGAGCTAGTTCGATCAACAAGCGATCGGCACAGAGATTAAGCGATACAAATTGTTCCGCTTGAGCGGTGCTGATTGTCAATAAAAGTGCGGTGGATATTTTCAGAATTTTGAGCATAATAAAAGGACGTGTCGCCACGCCCAATCACATTAGAATGAACCTTTTAAGCCAATATAGACATTACGACCATCTTGCCCATAACCAAGAATATTTTCATATTTTTTATCAAAAGCGTTATTTAAGTTTGCATAGATCGTCAAGTTTTCAGTCAACTGATAGTTAACACCTAAATTGACTAACGTATAAGAAGGTAATTTAGTTACTTGAGGATAAGTATCTAAACGTTTACCTACATAAGAAACGCTCAAATCGCTGCTTAATGCTTGTGTCATTTGATAAGTGAAACCTGCATTCGCTAAGTGCTTTGGACGACGAGGCAATTCGATATTTTTACTCCCTTTCGTTTGAGTAAATGTATAATTCGCATAAGTCGTTAACACATCCGTTAACTTGCCGTTATACACGACTTCAACTCCCTTGACTTTAGTTGTACCAGCGAGATTAATTGATGCTGTATAGCTTTGGTTACTTGCAATAAAATCTTTCACGTTACGCGCAAAATAAGTGATATCTAAACTATGGCGTTTATCGTGATTTTCCATTAATAAACCAACATCGCCACCTAAGCTTTTAGCGGGTTTTAGCTCAGGATTACCACGATAAGTGCCAAAATAACCATAATAATCAATTAAGGTCGGGTTTTGAATCGCACTGCCTAAACTTGCATGTGCACGGAAATTTGGTGATAAGCGATATGCCCCTGCAATTCGCCCAGTAAATGCATTTTGATAGGGTGCATTATCGGTAAAACGACCACTCAATGAGATACTATGATCAGTTTCAGTAAATAAACGATATTCAGCTGCAATACTTTTCTCTATTAATTTTTTCTCACCATTCGCATAATGACTTGAGTTATAGCTTGCGTGTTGATATTCGGTTAAAAAACTGACCGCTTGTGTAGTCTTCCCTTCACGATCAAAATTCACATCTAATTGATAACTGGCTGCAAGTTTTTTGGCATCATAAGCGCTTGTACTTGGAACAGTCGCTATTTTGGCATAAGTATTCGGATCATAAAGATTCGTCGTTGTAAAAGTATCACTATCCGTTTTTAACTGACTCACTGCCACTTTATGCGTTAATAATTCCTGATCATTGCCCAAATAACCACTCAACTTAAATAGCGTTTCACGGGTACGAGTCTGATCATCGTAGAAGGTTTCTGGACGATCGTAAGTTTCATCAAAGTGAGCTGTTTGCGAGGAATGGGATGCTAATACTTCAATACCTTTATTACTGTCATCATAGCCTATACGCACAGACCCATTATCGCGTTGGAACTTATCTTTTTCCACAGCTCCACCAGTTGAAAAGTCAGTGCCTGTTGTGGAAGTATAATAGAATTTATTAGCACTTAATGCTGAAATACCTTTGGTGTAATGATTATCACCATGTAACGCGTAATAAAACCCTTGTTTGTAGCCAGAAAGTGTGGCTGAAACATCAAATGTCCCATGAGAACCGACACCTAAATCAAAATCGAAATTAAAAGGTTTCTCTTGATAAAGCCCACTCTTTGTCGTGATATAAATGACACCGCCCATCGCATCACTACCCCAAAGCGCAGATTGTTCCCCTCGTAGTACTTCAATTCGTTCAATATTGCTCAAACTTAAACCACCAAAATCAAAACCTAAGTTGGAAGCAGGCTTCATTTTTACACCGTCAATAATCACCGCTGTTTGGTTTGAATTTGCACCACGTAAAAAAAGACTGGTTAGTGTGCCACGCCCACCACTTATACCTAAAGCAACGCTTGGTACTGTTTTCAAGACATCACTCACATAAGTGGCATTACGTGCTGAAAAGTCTTTTTCAGTTAACACTGTCACTGAGGAAGCCGTTTTATCTTGAATGACTGGCACAGCATAAGCAGAATAAACATTGATTGGTTGAAGCTCAGTATGAGTTTGCTCAGTTTGAGCAGACACTAAAGTTGGTAAGGCAAGTAAAACAGATGTTGTGATAAGATTTTTTTTCATTTTTTTCCTTAGTTTTAAAATCATTTAAAAGTATGCATTTTATACGATAAAAGATTTATGTATATCAATTCCACAAATATCGAATTATTTTTAAAAATGATAATAGCCAACAGTAGAGCAGATAAGAATAGAATTATTTGCAGAGAAAAAAAATAGTGTGATAAATATAAATTGGCTAGAAACTTAAATGGCTTTAACTCATGTTAGCAGCCTTTCGTTCCTCACTCCCATTTATACTTACAGCTAACGAGGTCACTTATAACTTAACAAACGATCTGACTTAAACCACAAAAGTGCGGTCAGTTTTTATCAAGTTTTAGTCAGGTTGATAACCTACATCTTCTAAAGTCGGATTTTCTGCTCCAGCTTTTGCCAACTGATCGCAAATTTCATTTTCAACATGTCCTGAATGCCCTTTCACCCATTGCCAGTTTATAGTATGAGGCTGAATAGCTTGATCTAGTTGTATCCACAAATCTTGGTTTTTCACTGGTTTACCCGTACTCGCCTTCCAATTATTTTTCTTCCAGTTAAAAATCCATTTTGTGATCCCATTCTTCATATATTGACTATCACTGTGTAAAGTCACGATACAAGGCTCTTTTAAGCTGTTTAAGGCTTCAATCACAGCCAATAATTCCATTCGATTATTCGTTGTTAACAAATACCCTTTTGAGATCTGTTTTTCATGTTGTTTATAACGCAACAATATCCCAACCCCACCAACACCGGGATTGCCTAAACAAGAACCATCAGTAAAAATTTCAATTTGTTTTTGCATAATCTTTGTTACAATTCAGAATTAAACCAAGATCATAACCGAAATTAATTTAAATATATAGAAAAGAAAATGAGTGTATCAATCAATCCAACTCGCCAAATTGTACTAGATACCGAAACCACTGGTATGAACCAATTTGGTGCTCATTATGAAGGGCATTGCATCATTGAAATAGGTGCTGTCGAAATGATCAACCGCCGCCTTACTGGTAACAACTTCCATATTTACATCAAACCTGATCGCCCAGTCGACCCAGAAGCAATCAAAGTTCATGGTATTACAGATGAAATGTTGGCAGATAAACCTAGCTTCAATGAAATTGCGCAACAATTCATTGACTATATTCAGGGTGCAGAATTGCTGATTCACAATGCTCCCTTCGACGTTGGTTTTATGGATTATGAATTTAAAAAGCTCAATTTAAACATCAACACAGACAATATTTGTTTAGTGACAGACACTTTACAAATGGCACGCCAGATGTATCCAGGGAAACGTAATAGTTTAGATGCACTTTGCGATCGACTCGGTATTGATAACAGCAAACGAACCTTACACGGCGCATTACTGGATGCGGAAATTTTAGCGGATGTTTATCTGACTATGACAGGCGGGCAAACCAGCTTATTTGATGATACAGAACCTGAGCCTATTGTTGCTACAGTTCAAAAACAAGTACAAATCCAAAGTGCGGTCAGTTTTGCACAAGATTTAAAATGCTTACAACCCAATGAAGATGAGTTGCAAGCACACCTTGATTACATTCAGCTATTGCATAAAAAAAGTAAAGGAAATTGCTTATGGCAAAAACGACTTGAAGAACAAAATATACACTAAAAAGATCGTTCATTGATTAATCAAGTAGCTGCAAATATGAAAAAAAAAGTTGACGAAAACCCTGTTCGTCATTAATATACGCCTCACCTATGCGGAGTGGTAGTTCAGCTGGTTAGAATACCTGCCTGTCACGCAGGGGGTCGCGGGTTCGAGTCCCGTCCATTCCGCCAATTTTATTCTACTACGGAGCGGTAGTTCAGCTGGTTAGAATACCTGCCTGTCACGCAGGGGGTCGCGGGTTCGAGTCCCGTCCGTTCCGCCAACGAATTTCAAAAAAAGCCACTTTTAAAAAGTGGCTTTTTTATTTGTAATAACAATACGTCTATCAAATATTGCAAGAAGTATACCCAACATATTCTGCTTTTTAAGCTAGTACTCCATCTTGTCAATAAGAACTCCTCAGTAACTCACTGTTACAGAATACCCATCTATTCTTTTACTTTTTTGGTTAAATGAATATAAATTAGGCACTTAAGTTAACTAATTATTATATAGAATAGAGTAATTTTTATCTTTTCAACATACTAGATCAAACAAAAAATGAATACTTATTTAAACTACATAAGTAATTTAACAGCTATTATGCTATTTAAAGAAATATTTATCTTACTCTAGTCGGTCTAATACTTAGAAAATGCTTCCTATCTTTAGCTATTGAAATAGGAACTAAGTTAATGAACTTAATTTTATACGTTGAAAAAGGCGAAAAATGATAACAAGCTTTAACCCCTGGTTCAGATATACTCTTAACTAAACTTACAAAATAATCTTCATTATTTACGTCGATATGCCCTATCCCATGTTTATAAAAAAAATAAAGAGGATATTCTCGCATTAAAATATCATCTTGATAAATCTGAATTAACATCTTCGGTTTATCTTGCATTGCTGTTCTGAAATCCTCCATCGTCATATCAAAAAATTCAGAATATCTGATTCTAGGATAGCTATAGTATGCATCATAATAGTCTATATCCTTACGCTCCCTTATTTCTATTGCCATCTCGATACATTTCTCACGCCAAGTAGGATAGGTCGTTTTGTATACAATCGTTTTCTCCGTTGACGCTGAAAAATCAAATGGATACCATCGAACATCATTTACGTCTTTAAGCCACAGAAGATAACAAGTAAGAGGCAAAATAATAAAGGAAAAAATCAAAATATAACAAAGATATTTCTTAGAAAAATAATGCATACTCTCTCCTTTAATATTTAAGAATAACCATATTCTATCCTTTGAATATCATATAGATAAAAAAACACAACGCTTTACTAGTTATTATTTCTATTCTGTGATCTCACTCAAAACTTTTCTAAAACCTACCGCACTTTTATTACCGCTCTCGCAAACTCTCATCTAGTGTGGTCTTTAATGGGCTAAATAAGTAATCTAATACACTACGTTTACCTGTTTTAATCTCAGCAGAAACTACCATACCTGCCATTAATTCCACCATTTTACCTTCAATCAGTAGAGTACTTTGATCAATTAAAATCGTTGTCGCAAAAACAGGACCGAGTTGTTCATGATCAATCGCATCAAAACTGATTGTTTTAACTTTGCCTGTTAGATAGCCATAACGTGTGTAAGGAAACGCCTCTATTTTAATCACCACATCTTGTCCCACATTGACAAAACCAATGTCTTTATTACCAATCATCGCTTCCACTTCTAAATAATCTTGTTTTGGTACGATCACCATTAAAGATTGTGCGGTGGTCACAACACCACCAATCGTATAGGTTTGCAATTGTTGTATTGTGCCTTCAACCGGCGAACGAATTTCAGTAAATTGTTGACGCTCTTTCGCTTTCGCTACTTCAAAAGTAAACTGAGTCACATTATCATTTGCCATACGAAGCTGCTCAAGCACATCACGGCGAAAAGATTCAATATAGTAGCGATAATCTTCATTTGCTTGAGTTAAACTGGCGGTCAGTTCATTTAGCCGGCTACGCTGTGCATTTAAATTATTGACTAATTCAATAAACTGGTATTCTTGCGCATAGTACTCTTGTTTTGAACTATGCCCTTTTTTGTAAAGATTTTTCAATCCATCCCTGAGTTCTTTACCATATTTTTGCATTTCTTGTAGCTTTGCCACTTCAATTTCTGTGGTTTTTATTTCTGCTTGACGTTGTTCGATACTCGCTTCCAATTTTTGTTTCTGAGCTTTCCAAGCAATATATTGGCTATGCGCAAGTAATTGTTCTTGCTTAAATAACGGATGTTCACTCGAAAACAGCAATTGGCTTTGTTCATCTTCTTCCATTATTGGTTGATTGCCTGTATCCATTGCATATAACAAAGCACGTTGCCTCAATTGAGATAATTTAGCCGCTTTTAATGCCTCTTCTGATTTTGAATAATCCGCTTCTGCCCCTAATGCCACAAGCTCCATGAGCAGCTGATCTTTTTTCACTTCCTCACCATTACGGACATACACTTTTTTTACTACGGCTGTTTCAATTGGCTGAATAATTTTACTGCGCCCACTTGGCGTAATTTCACCTTGTGCAACAACGACAATATCGACTTTCCCCAGCCATGCCCACATGATAGCAAGCAATAAAAAGAGCATGATTAGACGCGCAATCCATTTTGGTAATGCAGAAACAGGGGTATCAATCAGTTCTAAATGTGCGGGACGAAACGCATTTTCATCAGCTTCACGTACTGGTGTATCTAATTGTTTACGTACTTTCCAAACTTCTTTAAAAATACCTAAATAGCGCTTGGCCAAATCACATAATCCTTGCCAGCATAAATTCATCTGCAATGCTCCCTAATTTGCCTGTAACTGATGTAAATAATGGTACAAGCCATGTTTCTCTAATAATTGTTGATGGCTACCTTGTTCGACTAAATGTCCTTTATCTAATACTAAAATACGATCACTTTGTTGTACTGTAGAAAGACGATGCGCAATAATAATCACCGTTCTTCCCCGACAAATATGCTTCATATTTTGCATAATAATATGTTCTGATTCATAATCTAAGGCACTTGTTGCTTCATCAAAAATCAGGATTTTGGGATTGGTAACAAGTGCTCGAGCAATGGCAATACGTTGACGTTGTCCGCCTGATAAACTGGCACCATGTTCACCAACAATAGTGTTATATCCTTCTGGTAATTCAGCAATACAACCATCTGCCCCAGCTAATTTTGCCGCTTGTATAACACGTTCCATCGGCATAGCAGGCTCACTTAACGCAATGTTATCTCGAATTGAACGGTTAAGTAGAATATTGTCTTGCAACACAACGCCAATCTGGCGGCGTAACCATGCAGGATCAAGCAATGTGACATCATGACCATCAATTAATACTTTACCATCTGAAGGAACATATAAACGTTGGATCAACTTAGTTAAGGTACTTTTACCCGATCCAGAACGACCAACAATCCCAATCACTTCACCAGCTTTAATATATAGTGATAAATGACTAAGGATCTCGTTACCATTTGGACGATAACGGAAAGACACATCTTGGAACTTAATATCACCTTTGATTTCAGGTGGTGTTAATCGGTTCGTCGGGTTTTCTGTTGGCGTATTTAAAATATCGCCCAAACGACTGACTGAAATACCGACTTGTTGAAAATCTTGCCAGAGTTGTGCTAAACGGATCACCGGTGCCGCAACTTGACCTGCTAACATGTTAAAAGCAATTAATTGACCTATAGTTAAATCTCCACTGATAACTAAATGTGCGCCTAACCATAAATTGATGACCATCACTAATTTTTGAATCAGTTGCACTCCCTGTTGCCCAATTGTCGCTAATTTTGTGACCTTAAACCCTGCGTGCACATAACCCGCTAACTGTTTATCCCAATGTTCTGTCATCTGTGGACTAACTGCCATTGATTTAATGGTGTTCATCGCACTGACAGATTCAACTAGGAAAGATTGATTATCCGCATTACGCGCGAACTTTTCATTTAAGCGATGACGTAACATTGGGCTAATTGTAGCGGACCAAATGGCATAACAAGGTAAAGAAATCAATACAACCAGCGTTAACCAAAAGCTGTAATACCACATCACCGCAATAAAGATGAAAGAGAACAATAAATCTAAGATTGAAGTTAATGCTTGACCCGTTAAAAAATTCCTAATTTGCTCTAATTCACGCACGCGAGCAACCGTATCTCCCACTCTACGATTTTCAAAATAAGAAATCGGTAAGGTTAATAAATGGCGAAATAACTTAGCGCCTAACTCCACATCAATACGGCTAGTTGTGTGAGCAAATACATAAGTACGAATGCCGCCAAGTACAACTTCAAAAATCACCACTACAGCTAATGCAATCGCAATGACATTCAATGTGCTAAATCCTCGATGTACTAAGACTTTATCCATCACAACTTGAAAAAAGAGCGGTGTAATGAGCGCAAAAAGTTGTAACACAATAGACACCACTAATACTTCAACAATGATTTTGCGGTATTTCACAATGGCTGGAATAAACCAAGTGAAATCAAATTTCGCTAAATTCCCTAATACAGAAGCACGAGAAGCAACCACAATGACTTCACCTTGATATCGTTCCCTAAATTCTTGTTCATTTAATACTACTGGACTTTCTGTTTCCAAATCATGAATCAAATAGCGCCCATGCTCTTGATCGATACGCGCTAAAATAAAATGCTTGCCATCATCACGCCAAACCATGATAGGCAATGATAAAAAAGGTAAACGATGAGGTTCTTTTTTGATACTTTTTACTTTCAGACCTAAACTTTTTGCTGCAAGTAACCAATTCTCTTTGCTTAAACCTGTACCATAAATATCAAATTGATGTTTCAGTTGATGAGGATTGGCAGAAATACGATGAAAACTGGCTAATACTACTAGTGCAGAAAGCGCTAAATCAGGAGGAATTTGTATAGACATGTTAAGACCTAAATTGAAATTAATTTATTATTTTTTGTTCAAGAAATTAATTAACATAAGTCTCGAAAAACCACAATTTACATCGGGTTAAAAATTTCAATTCTGTGATTAAGGTCAAAATTCTTAAAAAACCAACCGCACTTTCACCTTTTTGCTAAATTATATGCAATAAAAAAGAGTTGGTAATAACCAACTCTCTTACTTACTCTTTTCTTATGCAGCAGCATTCACGGCTAATAAAGTATGAAGCGATGGATTAATACTTCCTGTCGGAGAAATACCCTCCCCATGTTGTCCTTCAAAACTTGCTATAGTCTGTATAAGATTATCAACAAGTTGCTGTGCTTGTACATTCACTTGACTTTCAATTTGTGGCAATACCGTTAACTTGTTAGCAATAGTTGCAGTATTGAAATAACCGTCTGCGCAACCAATTGCACTTAACGCACTTTGACTATCAACAAAATGATTTAACACTCTTACTTGCTGATTAATATTTTTATCAACTAATGCAATTAAATCATTTCCATTACGGTGAAAACTTAAACGAGAACGCTTAATATTTTGAAAAAATAAAACATCTCCTCCCCCATTAGTTTTAACAACATCTATTCCATGACCGGCATAATACAAATAGCTATCTTTACCAGCACCACCTAATAAAATATCATTACCAATCCCGCCGACTAAGGTATCATCACCCGAACCACCAACTAAAAGGTCATTCCCACCTTTACCATCAATGTAATCATTCCCACCTTTACCATTGATCGTTTCTGCGCTATTTGTGCCGAATAACTTATCTCCATTCTCAGAGCCATAACGTATTACTTTTGCCTCAATTTGTTCTCTATCTAATGTAGTACCATCAGCAAATGTCACTTCATTGATTTTATAATGCGGTGTCCAATCAATAAAATAATTATGCACTGTAATTCGATCAACATTGTTTCGATGAGCTAAAACAAGATGATTATTGTCACGAATAAACTGGATATCTGACACAGCAATTCCCTCACCAAAACGAATAACATCATAGGAATCTAATACATTACTGTAAGCTTTTCCTTGACGGCATTCATAGATATGATCCTGTCCAAAGTTCACATCAAAATGATATATTTCATTATTATATGAGCCATACAAAATGTCATTACCCGTGCCACCATCTAATGTATTCGTTGAAAATATCGTTTTTCGGTCAAACGAATCCAAATCATCTGAGGTATCAATATAAAAATATCCCCCATCCCCAGCATCTAATACATCATCTCCAGCACCTCCAGATAATAAGCTACCTGTAATTTTCTCATCAGAATATGGTGAATACTGATTTACAATAAATATTTTATCATTGCCGCCTTCGCCATATAATTGACCAGCACCTCTAATAATGTCATCACCCTCACCAGCGCGAATAATATCGTTATTACTTATACCATCTATTTCGTCTGCGCCGGCACTGCCTTTCAATGCTTCGGCTTTCATTTGGTCAACATCCCAAACAGTACCATTACTAAACAAAATTTTCTCGATAGTTGTGCTATAACCAGCCTTAAATTGCTGTTCAATAGTAAGCCGATCCTTTCCATTCACATGGCTAATAATCATATCAGTATCAACAATTTTAACAATCAAATCATCTGGCGAAACATTATTAAAATAAACAGAATCAATATCGCTACCAATACCTTTCCAATATAATCTAACAATATCTTGTCCCCAATCTTGATTTAGAATAATCGTATCATTGCCTGTTCCCGCATAGAATTCATCATTAATAGACGAGCCAACTAACGTATCATTACCTTTCGTTCCGATTATCCCCTCATTACCCTCCTCAGATGTGACTCGATCAATGTAGTTATAGTTTAAATCGGTTGAATAAGTGCCTAAATTCGTTGCAATTTTATTTAAGGTTTCAAATTCTGTATGTTTGCCTTCTTCTTTCAATTTAGTCATGTAAAGGCTAAATTGAGTCCAATCATATACTGCCTTTTGATATGTTGAGTCATAACGTAATTTAACCGAATCAAAAATAGATTTATAAGTAGTTTGTGCTTCAATATGAGCTGCAACATATTGCCGAAACTTCTGATATTCTTTTTCTAACACTTTTGCTGCTTCTGGTCCTGCAGCATAAGTCGCTTTAGTCAAGCTATCAAGCGCACCTAACTTTACAATAACATCTAATTTCTGACCATCCATGAAACCACGTAAACCTGGTATTGTCTGAATATCAGCCCAGCTATAAATAAGACTATCTAACAAAGATTCTTTATCTTCTGGCGAGGCCTGAATATAAGATTTGACTTTTTCTACTAAGGAAGGCTTTAAAGCCATTGCCATATGTAAACTATACATATTACCAAAGCTAGCAATATTAGGTAATAATGCAATCTCTTCAGAAATAGCAGAATTAATTGGTAATGCACGTGCATCACTTGGATCATTATGAAACCAAATATCAATAATGTCAGTTTGTGTTTTATCTTTCCAAGTTACTTTCGATATTTGACCATGATAATTATTGCCAGAATCATAATATCTATTATTTTTATACGCCAAATCAATTGACTCTAATTCAGACTCAGATAAATTTATTAGTTCATTAGCCTCAGAAACACCATTACTATTTAAGTCTTTCCATAATTTTAATTGTGTCCAAATAGCATCATTTTTATCTAAAATACCATCTTGATTTTCATCAAATTCTGCTAATGCATGGAAGCCATTTGTGGCGTTTTCTCCATTTTTTAATGGCGTATAATTCCCAAAGAGTTCAGAGCCATTATCAATCATATTATTTTGATTACGATCGAGCACTAAAAGTGCATCATCTTGACTAGCCCAACCAGTACTCTGCGCAAAGCCATTATTATCTAAATCGAAATACACATTATGTTTATCTTTCGCTAGCGTTTTTACACCATCTCCATTCATATCAATAATCAACGGCGAAGCGGTCACAAAATCTCCCTTACGGAAAGCTTCAACAACATCAGGTTTTTTATCATTCTTGATTTTCAACTGAATCCCCAAGTCGCCGTCCTTAAAATTGCGAATCGTCACACCTTCTACTGTCAAATCACCACCAGTCCAATTATAAACTGTACCATCATCGCTTCGATAAACCCCCTCTGGATCTTTTTTACTATTTCTTTCCCCTCCTCTTAACACTTTATTATTTAACAAGACTTTCCCTTGTCCATCAGAATCAATAATCGTATCGCCTTTACCTGCATAATAGACATCAAAACCATCACCTCCGTCTAATATATCGTTTCCTTTACCACCATCTAAAATATCATCGCCACTTTTGCCTATGAGATGATCTTTTCCTTCCCCCCCTCTAATTTCATCAGAGCTACTATCATAACCAGTAATTTCATAATCTTGTGTTGGGAATATGTTAATACTTTGTGTGTCATGTGTAACATTAGGTAGAGGATAAAGAGGTGATAATATATTTCCATTAACTTCTACAGCACGCCCCTGTGCCAATAAAAGGCTTAATTTACCAAATGCAACTGCTGGAAGTTGGAAACTCATAGATATATTATTTGGGTTATATCCAATTAGATATAACGCACGAAAAACATAAGTAACGCAATTGTGATTTTTACCATCATAAATAGCAGGATCAAAGCCAGCTGCTATTGCCCCATTGCCTTCACCAAAATTTATTAACTTCTCATATTGCTGCTGATTAATTTGAATAGTAATGGGAGGAAGATACTCTTGATATTTAGTCTCATCATCTGTCTTAATTTCTCCAGGTCCACGGAACCAACGTAAATCATCAGTCTTATCATCTGGATCATCTTTAGGTTGAAAGCCAAAACTTAAAGACTCTTGATTATTTTTCTTCAATTCATACCACATATGTCCTAAAGCCGAACTTTCTAATTTTCCTTTATGATTGATATACTTGTGACCTCTTATAGCAGTTTTAAAAGTTATAGTATATTTATTTTCTGACATACTTTGTCTCCTTAGTTTTCAAGATTATTTATTGTATATATGTCTAATACTAAAGAATGTTTCAACACCTTGATATTGTGGCAATGGTGTATCATTAATTAACTCTATTGTATAATGTGAATTTTCCATAAAATCATAACAAGCAGATGTCCTTGGTTTAAAATGTCCATAAGCTTGCCCCAAGCTTATTCTCTTGCCATCCACAATTTCGCTAAAAGATGATAATGATGCCGTA